>CAIUZK010000178.1 GCA_903903635.1 uncultured Bacteroidota bacterium | reverse complement strand
TAACAGTGAAGCAACTAAATAACGCACTCATTTTTGAGATTAACTATGGTGGGTCAGTTTGGCGAGGAAAAGAGGGGTCACTTTACGCGGAATATCCATTCCCTGGGCGTAAACTTGAAACAGAAACATATATCGGGTTATGTCTAAATTCGGGTTGGTAATAACTACGGTTTTTAATTTACTCAATTCATCTAATGTTAGTACACGCCTATCAATATCTGAATGTTGGTCATAATCAATAGTTTTAAATGGGTTGAAAGGAAGTGCGTAAGGTTCTTTCTTTAATTTTCTATTGATAATAGAATTAATGATTTTAAGATAGTGTGTGACTGAATTACTTGAAAGGGTGTTAGGGTCTTTTGCTGTTTTAAAATAATGCTTTAATTGTTCTACAAAATCAGGTGTGATTTCGCTAAACAATAAATCTTTTTTCTTTAATATTGTAAGGTACTTTTCTAATTTAATTTTTACACTTTCGTGTTTTGTCTTTGAGCCTTGGTTAGTGGTTAACTCTAATTGTCTATCCCAAAATTTCAAAAACGAATTATTATCTTTTGAAGTTTGTGTAACAATTACACCTTGTGTTTCTTCTACTTCTTTAAATGCTTTTTTGATTTGTGCATTTAAATTTTTATAGGTTGGTCCCATACCAGACATAAACCGTTGGTCTACCTCATTCCAATTGTTTTTAAACTGGATAATATTTAGCTTAATACCCAGTGCTTTTTTCTTTCTGTTTTGCCTACCTTTGCTCTGTAAAAACAAATAACAATCAGTATCGGTTGCTTTGTTCTTGTAACAAACTATATAGTTTTGACTGTTCATAATTTTTAGCGATTTTACGTATTGCAAAACTACATTAATTTGGGGAACATTTGGGGGATATTTCAGACGAAATTACGATTTGGGGGAGCAAGCAAAAAAGATAACTGATTGATTATAAATGTTTTACACGGTCTCGTAGTTCAATGGATAGAATAGAAGTATCTTAAAACAATGAGGCTGTAATATTGATAATCAATGTTTTATAGCATTGAAAAAAGCAGGGTGGAACACAAGTGGGACACATTTTAGTCTAAAAACACGCTGCTTTGTATATTGAAGTTACGATTTTTTGAGCGTTTTTTAAAATAAATGTTTTTGGTTTTTTTGTAGTTCTTTTGCAAATCTTTTATCGTTTCTTCGGAAACGCACAAATGTCTAAGGTCTCATAGTTCAATGGATAGAACGGAAGTTTCCTAAACTTTAAATATAGGTTCGATTCCTATTGAGACCACACAGAAGCAACCAGAAATGGTTGCTTTTTTTATACCTTTAAAGCAATGAATTTATTTGCTTTGATTTATGCTCGTTAGAGATGATTATTTAAAAATAATAGAAGAAATACGCAACCTTGAAAAGGGAGCGTTAGATGGTTATATAAAAAACAAACTATACGCTTTAAGAGATGAAAATGAATTTTTCATTGAAACTTTGTACAAGGATATTTTTTATGTTCTTAAAGGTGTTGATGAACCAGGTGATAACGATTTAGTAATTGAAGATGGTGATTTTACCTTCGAGGATGGCGATTTCAAAGTATCAGGTTATCAAACAAATTTGCACAGAATGGAAATTTGGTTACATATGCAGATGGCAGAAAAGGCATCTGCATATGATAGTGAAAGATTAAAAACGCTCAAAAAATTTGATAATTTTGAATGGTTGAAACTTCTGAAAGACTATGAAAAAAATGTACTTACAAACGACAATACTTATACTATTGAATACCGGAAAAAACTTGATGCAATAAACAGAAGTATCAAAAAAGAACGACTTGAAAACTATGAAAAATCAAAACAAACAAAACGGTTTTTTTCAAGAATATTTGATGTTGATAATTGGAATTGGAAACTAAAAGTCCCATTTGTCGGAATAGAAATTAATCTGAACGGTGTAATAAATAATTTCAGAAGTAAACGAAAGAAATAATGTCAAGTCCCATATACGATAGAATGGTTGAATTAGGTGTTAAGCTGCAAGTAAATTTAAGACTAGCCCATTCACCATCAATTTCGCAACCATTAGCAACCTGGTCTACATTTACACTACCACATACCTGACATTCCGAGTTGGCACAATTACAATCTATTTGTTCTTCATTTAAGCTATTAGGGCTTACTTTTTCTATATTCATAATTTTAAGGAAAGCGACTTTCTTTTTTAATTGCGCTTCTGTATGTTCTATTCCCAAGTGTCGAAAAAGTTGTAAAAGAAATTATATTTTGATCGACACGAAAAAGTAGATGATAGCAAAGCTAAATTCTGCACTTTAATGTGGCGATAACTTCATCAATACATTGCGGCACTTGATCCCGGAATGCATAAAAAAAACAGTCTGCTTCATAGAAGTAGAAAAACAGCAGACCGATTTCTCTTATGTAGTATATCCTTGGCAATAAATCATCGTCATCCTTATAATATCCCAGCAATGCGGCTCCCATTACTGCGTCAACATCCGGATTTCTATGAATAATATCCAGCGCATTAAGTATCTCATCGCCTGTATAGCCTTTTTCTTTTGCAAGCTCAGTATCAAATATTATTGTCACGCCGTCATTCCTATGCATGTCAATAAGCAGTTGTCTCATTCTATCTAAATTTTCTATTCCCACTGTTAAAAGTTGTTTGTAAATTATATATCAGCAAACAAAAAAGGTTGTAAAAATGCTGGATTATTTATGGTTGTCTTTTTGTAAGAATTATTTTGAGTACTCCAATAAAAATCACCTCTCAAATGCGATCAAATAAGCGGCATTGGACAAAAAATATATACCTAAAATGAGATCAATTGAAGTATGAAAGAAGAATTTAAAAAGAGGCTCGTTTCACTTGTGAAGGACGTTTATATCTTAGATAAGGTGGGAATCGGTTTTAATTTGGACTTGGCAAAAAGTTTAGGTTATACTGATAGGGAAATCAAAATAGCAGGTTTAATGTTATCATCAATCCCTAATTGGTGTATCGAAATAGAAGAAATCGCCAATGTCCTTTATGACTACGAGGAAAAGCCAGGGGAAACAATTGTCTATTACATGAAGCTAATCGATACTGTAATTGTGATTGACAGAGCTACCGCCAATTGCCAATTTTATGACAAGAAAGAACTCGATCAAAAAGTAGCAGAAAGAAAGTTAACTGAAAACTGATGTTACTTTATATGACCGTGCAAAACAGCCCGGAGATCTTCTCCGCTACAGACGGCGGTCATATAACAAATTACACACACCTCCTTGCTTCTCCTTCTTCTAATTGCTAGTAACAAAAAGGATGAAAAACTAACAACTGCTTTATATCGAGTTACCATAGCAATCATTAATTACTGGATTAACACCGTTATATTCGTAAAGCGCAATGACCTGTTGTAATTGGCTAACTTTTTCTTCAAGTTCCTCTTCCAAAATGTGGCAGTAAACTTCCGCATCTGTATCAATGACAAAAATTATCTTCGCCAGTCTGACATAATAGACATCCACACATTTTTTTGCCTGAAGATGAGGATTACAAAAGAATATTTTGCTTTTAAACAGGTTATTTAAGCCGGTATTGGGCTCGGTAGCCAATATTTTACTGGCTATTTTGATTTCAGCCTCGGAATAACCTAATTCTAATGCTTTATCTGCATCAAATCCGATTCCCGTTTCGTCAAAAGAGTGCGAATCCAATATTAGTTCACGTAGTCGCTGTAAACTTATCTTATCCATACAAAGGCAATTACATTTTACCTATATATTAAAACCAGAGAAAGCTGTTTAGAATTCTACGGATTATTTTACCGGGTCGCGCGGTTGTTTCGCAATACAATAGAAATGGTTATGGTGCTTAAAAAGTAGACCCAGACCAAAATAACTTTGATTTTTTTCGAGCATTCATACAAAGAATATTTATAATGCTTGGGCAAAAGGAGAAGTTTCATGCACACTAAAAGGTATTGGTAGATTGGTTGCCAATAGCCCAAAGTTGTCAATTATTTTTTTATCGGTAGCCAACCACCCTTCAATGACGTGCTCTACTGGCAATAGTATTTGTGCGACGATATCAATTACCAGTTGATCAAACTGCGAAATATCAGCGATGACGGAGATTGTGCGTGTGAAAAAGCGGTTCCAATCTTTTGCTGGCTTCTTCCTTGGTGTGAACCAACTGCTTAAACGACCTAAAGAAGCAAGGGAAGAAGTCAATTTGCTATACGTAACATCGTCTTCTGTGATTTTCTTAAGCTGCGCAAAGTTTACATCAACGAAAATTTCCATCACAGGATCAAAGTCTTTGACAAATGAATAGTCAATACCTAATCGAACCAAGTCTGGAAAAAGGCTGTTTACCTTACCCTTCAAATAAAACATGGCAGCTTTTCTGTTGTGGTGTGCGGTTCTCGCATTCTTGTCGGCCACAAAGTCTAAATAGTTTACTATATTATCGATAGTATAACGCCTAATAAGAGAAATATTTTTCAATATGTCAATCTTGTCCTTAACGAATTGCTTGCGGTTTTGATCGCTTAGTGCTAATTCATATACCGCGTCAATTTTGCGCAATACGTCTCCGTTATTCAGCAATAAGGAGATGTATGTATTGGTATTTGCACCATAGAAAGAATTTTCCAGGTCGCTTGTAAAATATTCGACCTCATTAAGGAACGATATATCGCGGTGATGAGATGATAGTTTTTTTGTGTCGCTTGTAAAGGCCTTTAGAAAGGCAATCAACGGAATATGAACAAATTTAGTTCCACCAATTACTTCAGAAACATCTCTGAGTGATAAGACAATCCCTACTTTGTTTTTTTCCTTAACGTGCGAAATGCTATAATAATAATCTGTCAAGTCGTTCTGAATGTCGCTGTCTAGTTTTAGCTCAATAATAATAGCTCTGGGATCACCATCATATTGATCAGTAATACCCACCACAAAATCTATTCTGCCATCATTATCGGTTATATGTTCTGCAACTACTTTAAAATCATCAAAAAGTTCATCTATTTCAAATATATTACACATTCTTATAAAACATTGCCCATACATTACTAACACATTACCGCATTGCCCCCACATTATCGCATTAATCCCACATTATCGCATTGTACACAAAACGTCCGGTTTTTGTTCAGTTTTTGTTCAGAAATCAGCCTCAAAAAAATCACAACCAATTGAAAATCAATTATAAAATGTATCGAGATCAAAAAACAAAAAGAAACCGTACACAATACATTTTGTAATTGGTATGCCCGGCTACCAGGCGCCATCAAGTTCGGTATGAAACTTATTATTGCGGATGAAGAAATCCCGTCCATTCCAGCCTTCAGGCTTATTATTTTTAAAGTTGGATAAGCCGAACCAACTAATTATTAATATCTTTTCAAAATCCTTACGCTGCTTGTTGTAGATAAAGCATTGTGCTCTTTCCAGTAGATTTGAGGTCAATTGATGTAACTCGTGCTGGTATTCTTTCTGCTTTGCAAAAGAGTCGATATTTATGTGCTTGTTTTTGTTTTTTGCGATGTACCAGTAAATGGCTTTATTATTTATAATGAATGGGGCATCATGCGCTTCATTTCTTGCGATAGGAATCAGGTAGCTGATCAAATTCTCGTAGGTAGTATAAACAGTGAAACTATCGGTATTCAGGAGTTCGATTTTCTTATTGCCTTTAGGAATGCCCGTTGTGAGTAATTTCACCATGATAGTAGTATCCCTTTTGGGGGTGTGGGTCTGTGCTCCACAGTAATCGAAAAGAAAACACAACAGAACAATAATTGTAACTCTGGGCATAGAATATTCATTTTGCTACGAAAAGGATGTTTTCTCACTTTTTCCTTAAAACGATTAGTACTAGAAGTAAATAAATTTACAGCTAAATGCTAATTGTCCAGCTGTTTTAGCCGGGAATTGCACCAAATTATTACATTGGAAATTCAGATATTGGAAATTGGAAATTATTTCATTGGAAATTATAAAAAATATTTGTTCAAAAACATTATTTAATTACCTTTGCCGTCCCAAAGACCAAAAGGGGGTATATAATATGCTGATAATAGATAGTAAAGATTGCGAAAACATTGACAAAGCACTCAAGAAGTACAAAAAGAAATACGAAAAAAGCCGTATCCTGAATCAACTTCGCGACCGCCAGTCTTTCACAAAGCCATCAATCCGCCGCCGTACAGAGATTCTGAAGGCAGTTTACAAGCAACAGATGGCCAACGGAGAATTGGACGATTAATAATGATTTGATAACACTTCGCATAGGTGTTAATTAAAAATAAATTTGTACCCGCTACTGTAAATTACGTACATTTACAGTAGCGGGTTTTACTATGTTCGACGAAAGGCTTACAGATTACTTACACTACCTGAAATTTGAAAAAAGATATGCTAGCCATACCCTCACCGCGTATCAGCATGATCTCGAACAATTCCGTGATTTTCTCTTAAAAGAATACGGCAATACCAACCTTAAGGCAATTACCCATTTCCATATCCGCGGCTGGCTTGCCGGCATGAAGGGCAATAAACAAACCGCCCGAACCATCAATCGCAAGATCTCCAGCCTCAACTCTTATTATAAATACATGCTGCGGCTGGGCTTTACCGATAAAAACCCCGTGCGCCAGCTTCATGCCCAGCGCCTGCCCGAAAGGCTCCCCATCTACCTCAAAGAGTCGGAATCAAAATTCCTGCTTGAGGAGGTTCAGTTCGGGCCTGGTTTCAGGGGCTTTACCGATCGCCTCATTTGCGAACTGCTTTATGCCACCGGCATGCGCCGCAACGAGCTGCAGCAGCTACGCGAGAGCGATATAGAATGGAGCCTTAACCAGGTGCGCATATTGGGCAAGGGCAACAAAGAACGCCTTGTGCCTGTAAGCCCGGCACTGCTCGATTCGTTCAGAGACTACCTGGCAGAAAAACGCAAACTCGAAAAATTTGACGAAAAATATTTTTTTAACCTTCAAAACGGATCACAGCTCTATGCAGGATATATTTACCGGATAGTAACAAAATACCTGGGTGAAACTACCACGCTTAAAAAGAAAAGCCCGCACGTGCTGCGCCATACATTCGCTACCCATTTGCTGAATAACGGCGCCAACATACAGGCAATTAAAGACCTGCTTGGGCATAGCAGCCTGGCAGCCACACAGGTTTATACTCATAACAATATAGATAAACTAAAGGAGATCCACAGGCTAAACCACCCTCGTGGATAGATTGTTTTAACCATAAAAAAGTAATAACTATGAATGTGCAAATTCAGACCGTGCATTTCGATGCAGACAGCAGACTTCTGGAACATGTAAATGCGAAGATCGAGAAGCTGAAGACTTTTCATGATAAGATAATAGGATTAGAAGTGTATCTGAAGCTGGATAACAAGTCGCAGCAGATAAGAGATAAGGTGGCTGAAATAAAGGTACATGTTCCCAAACATTCGTACTTCGTAAAGCACCAGAGCAAAACCTTCGAAGAGTCGTTTGATCTGGCTTTCGACTCGCTGGTATCTCAGGTTAAGCGCCAGAAGGAAAAACAACAATTGTATAGTTAAGTTTT
>CAIUZK010000177.1 GCA_903903635.1 uncultured Bacteroidota bacterium | reverse complement strand
TTGCGAAGTTATATTTCTTTTTTATGAGGCGTAAAATCTGCGAATAATGAATTATTTAAAGACTTTTGCAACGAAATAAAAATGGAATAGAACGAGTAAGATGGTGGGAGTTATTTTGCCATCGTTCCTAAGTTAAGACTTGTAATAACAAAATATACCCGCACCTTGGTTTTACTATTGCTGAAGCTATCGGATTTAATTTTAATTTTGACTAAAAATTTCAAGGTGTATAAAAATTTATTGATATTTATTCTTTGTTTGCCTCCGTTTTTGTCCTTTTCCCAAATTCTTCCGGCAGAAGGTAGCGCATTGAATTACAGAATTGTAGGGTTCTCTTTTCCTTCAAACGCCAATTCAGATTTGTATAAAATAGAGATAGCTGCGGGGAATTATAATTCCGTTGACGAATTCAAAGGGAAAGTTGTTAAAAATGTTGCAACTAAAAGCAACAAAGTAGTTATTGAGTTACCATTTTTTGGTATGCAGTACACGTGGCGTATTATATACAGCGACAATAATAAAGTTATTAAAACCAGCAGTTTTTATCATTTCAGTACACTGATGAATTCCAGGGTAGATACCTCTAAGTACAGATTGAGAATTTTACATCCGGCTGAGCAATACAAGGATTCCTATATATCAGAGGATGGTGGAGGCATGTTGTATGACATGACTGGTCGGCCTGTCTGGTTTATTCCGGATACCAATGAGCTGGGTGGGTTTGTATCCGATATGAAGTTTACAAACAGCGGCAGCATAACCTTTATATATAAAAATGCCTTCGAAATAAATTTCAATGGAGATATTTTGTGGAAGGCGCCAAATAACGGCTTAATTAATGGTGATACAATAGGGGAGTATTACCACCACGAATTTACAAAGCTTTCAAATGATCATTATATGGTATTGGGAACTGAATTGGTTAAGTGCCAATCAGTTTCTTCAAAGGATACCAGCTACACAATAATTTCGCATGAAAAAGCAAAGAAGGATGATGGATTTAAACCCGGAAGATTAGGCACTATAATTGAATATGACCCTAAAGGCAATGTGGTCTGGTCGTGGAAGTTTTCAGATCATTTGGCAGGGTCTGATTTTGATTATTACGAAGCAAAGATTGACAGCATTAAAAGATATGATCCGCATGACAATGCCTTTTACTTTGATGAAAAGAATAAGGTTATATATCTCGGTTTCAGAAATCTGAACAGGATCATGAAAATTGAGTATCCAAGCGGAAAGATCTTAAATATATATGGCGAAAACTTCAGAACGGGGGCAAAGAGTACCGGAAAGGGTTTATTCTGCAACCAGCATACTGTTGGGTTGACAAAGGATGGATATATTTACATATACAATAATAATTCCTGTCAGCTAAGAGACTCCATGCCTGCTATTGTTGTTTTGAAAGAACCAATTTCAGATAACGACACATTTGAAAAAATATGGGAATTTACATGCACAATTGATACAATCGATTTCCCGAAAGGCTATCCTATAATATTTGGAAATGGTGGGAATACAATTGAATTACCTGATCAATCCTTCTTTACGGATATGGGCAGCTTGTACAGCAAAGAATTCATTGTAAGTAAATCAAAAAAGATATTATGGAGCGCATTACCGGAACGATTTATGGAGACAGACGGGAAGTGGACACCAAACAAGAATTACAGAGCAAATATTATCAGCAGAGCGGTTCTGGAACAATTGATCTGGAAAGCTGAATCATTCAAACATTAAAAAAACGCAATAATATATTGTTGTTTATTAATGTGTTTATCTTTAATAGCCCATTTATTTTATAAAACATTATCAATTTCCTGCTGATAAGAAATACGGGAATTATTTTGTTTTGATTTTAAAATTCACTACCTTTCCCAACTGTTTTTAATATGCAAAGACATAACGTATTCACAAATTGCGGATTTTAACTTTTCTTTTTTCTTTAAAAATTGATAGCTGTATGAGATCATTTTACACTTCAAAGCTGATCATCCTAATAGCCCTACTATCAGGATATAGTCTGAACCTGCTTGCTCAGACCACCACGTTTAACTGGAACGGGACAACATTTGGTACCGGCTCTGTGCAAACATATACTGTAGGTGCAGGAGTAACCCAGCTTGGTATTGACATCAAAGGTGGCTGCGGTGGCGGAGGATATGTTAGTTCCGGCGCTCCCGGTCCTGTAGTACTGGGAGGTCGGGTGCAGTGTTCGGTGAATGTAACTCCGGGAACTACATTGTATGTGTTTGTTGCCGGTGCCGGTCAGACCGATGGCAGCGGTGGTTATACACCTATAGGTGGTTGGCCTGGTGGTGCAAATGGACAATCATTTTCTGCCGCAGGTGGTGGAGCATCTTTTGTAAGTTTATCTAATGCGCTTATCGGTACTTCGCCATCGAGCGTACTCGTTGTAGGTGCCGGCGGCGGCGGCGGTGGTGACTGGGGCACCACAGGTGGCGCTGGTGGCGGCCTTACCGGATCTACCGGCGGCACATATGCCGGAACTTATGTCGGTGGAGGTGGCGGTACCCAGACAGGGCCGGGTACTGGTGGTAACGCTAATGGGAGCCAGGGTATCGGTGGTTTATGTGGAGGTTCTGCAGGTGGCGGAGCCAGTGGTTGGTGGGGCGGTAATGGAGGATCCAGCAGTGGCGCTGGCGGCGGCGGCGGGTCTTCTTACGCCAATCCGACTTATCTTATAGGTTCAGCAGTGCATACAGGTGGATACAGCGGTGCAAATGGAAATGGACAGGTGGTTATTACAGTATTATGTTCATCACCAGGTTCTATTGTGGGCGCTGCTCCGGTTTGTCCTGGTTCAACAATTACGTTAACCAACCCGACAGGAGCTGGAGGCACATGGGTTAGCAGTAATCCATCTATTGCTTCAATAAATTCCTCTACTGGTGTTCTTACTGGCGTAGCTGCAGGTACTGTGACTATTACCTATCAGGAACCAAATCCATGTGGTGGCGTTTCGGCTACTGCAAGTGTTACTGTTCTTCCTTTACCGGGAGCAATTACAGGAACCACCAGTGCATGTATTGGTAATACTACTACATTGAGCGATGGCGGAACAGGTACATGGGTTAGCAGTAACCCTGCGGTTGCTACTGTTAGTTCTTCTGGTGTTGTAACAGGTATCACAGCAGGTACAACTACTATCAGTTATACATTAACATCTGGTTGTGCTCCTGCTACTACCACTGCAACAATATATCCAACTCCCTCAGCTATATCCGGTACACTTAGCACTTGTGCATCAGGCTCGACATCAACGTTAACCGACGCGCTGACCGGCGGATCATGGACAAGCAGTTCAACTGCCACTGCAACAATAGGTGCAGGTTCAGGTGTGGTTACAGGGTTGGTTGCTGGAACTACAAATATTACTTATACCTCTGCAAATGGTTGTATTACATCCAGTGTGTTTACAGTTAATCCTTTGCCATTGGGCATTGCTGGTACTGCCAATGCTTGCGTAGGTAGCAGCTCTACTTTAAGCGACCCGACAACAGGTGGTACCTGGACCAGCAGCAATACATCGCAGGCAACTGTAGGTATTGGCTCAGGTGTTGTAACTGGTATCAGCAGCGGTAATCCAACAATAACTTATACTCTGGCAGGCACAGGCTGCCGCACTACAATAGGATTCGTGGTAAATCCATTACCAGGCGTAATAACCGGTGCCAGTGCAGTTTGTACAGGTTCAACCACATCATTGAGTGATGCAGGAGGCGGTACATGGACCAGCAGCAACCTGCTGTCAGCAACAGTAAATACATTCAGCGGATTAGTTTCTGGCGTTGCTCCTGGCACATCCACAATCACCTATACATTAAGTACAGGATGCAGTGTAAGTACCTCAATACTGGTTAACCCATTGCCTACAGCATACACCGTTACAGGTGGAGGCAATTATTGCGCTATGGGCTCAGGTGTTCATATTGGTCTGTCTTATGCAAATTCCGGAGTAAATTATACTTTATATAATGGTGGTACTGCAGTATCATTACCTACACCTGGTAGTAACTCAGGAATGGATTTTGGATTAATGACATCAACCGGAACCTACACAGTAACAGGAACGAACTCCGTTACCGGCTGTTCAATTTCAATGACAGGATTGGTAAGTGTATCTGTCAATCCATTACCACTGGTGCATAATATTACAGGCGGCGGAGGTTATTGCGTAGGTACATCAGGTAGCCCGCTGGGTATTGATGGTACAGATGCAGGAGTTCATTACCAGTTGTATAATAGTGGTTCGCCGGTAGGTCCGGTGGTAACCGGTACAGGCTCACCAATGAGCTTTGGCAGCTATACAGCAACCGGAACTTATACAGTAATGGCAATAGATCCTGTAACCACTTGCAGCCAGTTAATGGGTAGCACAGCTGTGATTTCTGTAGTGGCAACACCAACAACATATGCAGTTACCGGCGGCGGTAGTTACTGCGCAGGTGGTACAGGAGTACATATCAATTTAAGTGGCTCAGATGCAGGTACCACCTACCAGTTAATACGTGGTGGTGTTTCTTTCGGACCCGGTTTAACCAGTATCGGTGGTGGTCCGCTTGATTTTGGACTGGTAACCACACCAGGTACTTATACAGTATCGGCTTCAAGTCTTTCAGGCTGTACCGGCAATATGCCGGGCAGTGTAACCGTGGTGATCAATCCGTCCCCATCAGTTAATAATGTGACCGGCGGCGGCGGCTATTGTGCAGGCGGAACAGGCCGACACATAGGACTTGACTTTTCAACACCTGGTATCAGCTATTCACTGATCTATGGTGGCGGAACAGTAACTACAGTTGGTGGTTCTGGTTCAGGCCTTGATTTTGGCGCACAAATGGTACCGGGTACTTATACAGTAGTAGCTGTAAATAGCACCACATTGTGCAACAGCAATATGGCAGGCAGTGCAGTAATAATAGTAAATCCGCTACCAACTACCTATAATGTAATGGGCGGCGGCAGCTATTGTTCAGGAGATCCCGGCCGCGACATCAATACAGATGGTTCTGAAGGTGGTGTGAACTACCAGTTATACAGAGGTATCACAGCAACGGGTCTGCCTATTGGCGGCTCAATACTGGGAACAGGAGTTGATTTCGGATTTTTCACAATATCAGGAACCTATACAGTAAAAGCTACGAATACAGTTACCGGTTGCAGCAGCAATATGCTGGGCAGCGCGCTGATAACAGTTAACCCGTTACCCGGTCTGCATACAGTAACCGGCGGCGGTAATTATTGTGCAGGTGGTCCTGGAGTAGCTGTAGGGCTGAATGGTTCATCCACAGGTATCAGCTACCAGTTGAAACTGGGTGGCAGCATTATCAATACAGTATCAGGCACAGGCGGCACAGTTGATTTCGGATATCAGTTGACACCGGGCATCTATACAGTAGTAGCCATGGACTCAGCAACTGGTTGTATGAAGAATATGCTGGGCAGTGCAGTAGTAGTTGTAAATCCTGTACCATTGGTAGATACAGTAACCGGCGGCGGCAGCTATTGCGCAGGCGGTACTGGTTATCATATAGGACTGAATGCATCAACGAGCGGAATCAGCTACCGTTTATATAACGGAAGCACTCCATCAGGAAGTGCAGTAACCGGCAGCGGAGCAGTAGTAGACTTTGGTATCAGGACAGCAGCAGGCACATATACAGTAATAGCTACCAATCCAATGACCGGATGCTGGAGCAATATGTCAGGTTCAGCGTTGATCAATATCAACTCACTGCCAGGCACGTATGTACTGAGCGGCAGTGGTAACTATTGTGCAGGCGGCATGGGCAAGGACATAGTATTATCAGGTTCAGACCTGAATGTTACTTACCAGATCTACCGTTCCGGAGTACCGGTAGGAAGTGTTATGGCGGGTACCGGCACCGGTTCACTTGATTTCGGATATGATACCATGGGAGTATATACAGCGAAAGGCACAGATGCGTTTACGGGCTGTTCATCGAACATGATAGGCACAGTAGTTATCAATACAGTAACACCGGTAGCCTTTACGGTAACCGGCGGCGGCAGTTATTGCCTTGGCGGAACAGGCGTAGCAATAACCCAGAGCGGATCATCGACAGGAGTAAACTACCAGTTATATAACGGAGCGACATTGATAGGATTACCGGTATCAGGTACAGGTGCATCGCTCAATTTTGGCTTACAGACAGGCGCAGGAACGTATACCGTACAGGCAATGGACACCACACTGGGCTGTGTGGGCGATATGTCAGGTAGTGCATTAATCACGATCAACAGTCTTCCTGTAGCAGAGAATGTAACAGGCGGCGGAGCATATTGTGCAGGCACAGGCGGAATGCCTGTAGGCCTGAATACATCGGTAACAGGCGTACATTATCAGTTGTACCATGCAGGTGCGGCAATGGGAGTTCCTCTATCGGGAGTTACAGGATCAGCAGTTGATTTTGGATTTGAAACAGGAGCAGGTTCATATACAGTAACAGGCACAGATATTGCCACAGGCTGTACTAACCTGATGAATGACAGTGCAGTGATCACCATCAAGCCAACACCTGTACCTTATGGTCTGACAATAGATAATTACGGTAACTATTGCGCATCAGATTCAGGCGTACACATTGGTTTGCTGAATTCAGATGCAGGGGTAAATTACCAGTTGTTCCGTGGATCAACACCAATAGGTAGTGTAGTAAGCGGCACAGGATTGCCATTGAATTTGGGCATGCAGTCAGTAGCAGGTGGCTATACAGTAGTAGCGAATAATCCGGTATCAGGTTGCAGTACGAATATGCCAGGCAGCGTTACAGTTAATATTGTACCATTGCCAGGTGAGCACAATGTAACTGGCGGCGGTGGTTTCTGTCCAGGTGGCACAGGTATAGCGGTAGGTCTTGACGGATCAGAAGTAGGTATTACGTACCAATTGTACAAAGACGGCATTAGCCTGGGCACCGGCGCACAAATCTTTGGTACAGGTACTGCGCTTAATTATGGCTTACAGACAGGCACAGGAATATATACTGTAGAAGCAAGTAATGTGATAGTGACCACTCCAAGTTGCCAGAACACAATGTTCGGTACTGCAGATGTACATTATTACGCTATACTGACACCAGTGGTAACCATTCAGGCATACCCTGGCTCAGGCGTAGGAGTAGGACAGGTTGACTCTATGAAGGTATTTGTAACAAACGGCGGAGCTAATCCTACCTTCCAGTGGTATGTAAATGGTCATGCAATTGCAGGAGCTACTTTAGCAACATTTAGTGGCTACGGATTCTTCAATAAGGATTCAGTATCATGTTCTGTAACAGCGAGCGGCCCTTGTGGCGGCAATACTACATCGAAATCGGTGGTACTCCATCTTATTGGGGTTGGAGTAAGGCCGGTAACTACTGCATCAGCAGAGGTGGTATTATCACCAAACCCGAACAGTGGCGTATTTAGCCTGAAGGGCAATCTGGGAACTGCAACAGATGAGACAGTAATACTTGAAGTAACGAATATGCTGGGCCAGGTAGTATATACAGGTCAGGCGAAATCGGCAGGTGGCAACATAGATGAGCAATTATCGCTGAAATCACTTGCGAATGGCATGTATATCCTGAACACGGTTAGCGGAACACAACATACCGTATTCCATTTCGTGATTGAACAATAATCTAAGTAAGTATTTCGTAAAAAGCCCGGTTCCAGACATGGAACCGGGCTTTTTGATTATAAATTACAGATCTGTATTGTACTAATTAAGTGAATATTATTTTTGAAAATATTTACAGTGAAAACCCGAGAATAATTTTGTTTTACTAATAAAAGAAAGTATTTTGCATATCCTCTTAATTTTTTATTTTAACAGGAGCCTATAATTGTTATAAGTAATTAAATATTAAAACATTTAGATTATGATACGTATTTACCTTACCAGACTTTCCCTGTTATTTGTTCTATTGGCAGGATTGAGTTTTAGTGGCAATGCACAGACAGTTGTGTATAACCAGAGTTTTACTAATGGGTCTACTCCGACTACGCAGTGTACAGCATGGACGACATTCTGCAACGCATTGCTTGGTTCCTATATTTATACGGGGTTTAACATTAGCGGGAGCCTGAATACAACCGGATATACCTGTACAAATCCTACGGTAGCTACCGCTATTGCAACAGCGTTAAGGACTAATACTGGAACAACTCAAACATCAGACGGCCATACATGGTATGTGAGCGCTGTAGGAGCTTGCGGAGCAGGATGCGGAAGTCCGGGAGGAGAGTTTGCTGTTGATCAGGGCTTATGTGCCTGCGGTTCAGTGGCCTCATTACGACCAGGTATCAATAACCTGAACTGGGGTGGTATGGGTACTACATGTGGTGCGGCATCTCAAACTTTAATTCTGACCTTCTTTTATCAGTCTATAACCTATTCCGGAGGCAGCCCCCGTACACTTTCAACGGTGTGCCAGAATTCAGGTCCGGTTTCAATAAATTCATTATTAACTACTTCAGACCCTACTACAGGTCTTACGGCTACATGGACTGTGAATACAGCAGCTGCTCATGGCACAGTTAGTGGATTCCCGGTTACAGCTCCTACAGGTGCTTCTGTAACTCCATCGGGTACATTAACATACACTCCGGCTCCAGGCTATACAGGAATTGACTCGTTTAATATTAAAGCATCAGATGGTTCTGCCAACGCATTTTGCACAATTATAGTAACTGTTAACCCTTCTCCGGCAGGTATTACAGGTACACAGTGTGTAGTTGCAGGTGGTATGACACAACAACTATCCGACCCGACAACCGGCGGTTTATGGAGCAGCAGCAATGCAGGCGTAGCAATCGTTTCATCTACTGGAGTTGTTAGCGGAGTTACTGTTGGAACTGCTATAATAAGTTATGCGCCACCAGGATCTATTTGTCCGGCTATAGCTACAGTTACGGTTAGCGCTACACCAGCCGCCATAGGTGGTACACCCAATGTTTGTATCGGATCAACAACTGCATTGATTGAAGCTGGATCAGGTATATGGACCAGCAGTAATCCATCGGTTGCAACTGTTTCAACTACTGGCGTTGTTTCAGGTTTATCGGGTGGCACAACAAACATAACCTATACCTTGCCTTCAACCTGTATGGCTGCAACACCGGTTGTTGTAAACATTGCGCCTTCGGCAATTGCAGGTACACCAAGTACCTGTGCCAGCGGAGGAACAACGACTTTGTCTGATGCCATAACAGGAGGATCATGGACAAGTGGTGCGACATCTATTGCTACCGTAGGTATTGGATCTGGTATTGTTACAGGTGTTGTTGCGGGTGTTGCAAACATTACCTATACAGCTTCAACTGGTTGCACAATTTCAATACCGGTAACAGTTAATCCTTTACCATTGGGCATTGCCGGAGCAACCAATGCATGCGTAGGAAGCAGCTCTACTCTTAGCGACCCGACACCCGGTGGTACCTGGACAAGCAGCAATACATCGCAGGCTACTGTGGGCGTAGGCACGGGTGTTGTTACAGGTGTCAGCAGCGGTAATCCAACAATAACATATACAATGGCAGTAACAGGCTGCCGCACCACAATCGGCTTTTTTGTGAATCCAATTCCCGGAGCAATAAGTGGTGGCAGTACGGTCTGTCTGGGTGCAACCACATCCCTGAGCGATGCAGGCGGCGGTACCTGGACCAGCAGCAACCTGCTGTCAGCAACAGTAAATACATTCAGCGGCTTAGTTACAGGCGTAGGTCCCGGCACATCCACAATTACCTATACTTTAAGTACAGGATGCAGTATAAGTACCTCGGTACTGGTTAACCCATTGCCTGCACCTTATGCACTGACAGGTGGAGGCAGTTATTGCGCAGGGGGCTCAGGTGTTCATATTGGTTTGACTTATGCAAATTCAGGAGTAAACTATACTTTATACAATGGTGGTACTGCAGTATCATTACCAATACCAGGTAGTAACTCAGGAATGGATTTTGGTTTACAGACAACCACCGGAACCTATACAGTAACCGGAATAAACTCAGTAACCGGTTGTTCAATTTCCATGACAGGATCGGTGAGTGTATCTGTAAATCCATTACCAACGTTATATAATATTACAGGCGGTGGCGGTTATTGTGTAGGAACAGCGGGCAGCCCATTGGGTACCGATGGTTCAGATGCAGGAGTTCATTACCAGTTGTATATTGGTGGTGTGCCGGTAGGCCCCGTGGTAACCGGTACAGGGTCACCATTGAGCTTTGGCAGCTATACAACAACAGGAACCTATACAGTAGTAGCAACAGATCCTGTAACCACATGCAGCCAGACAATGGGCAGCACAGCTGTGATCACTATAGTATCTGCACCAACATCATATACGGTAACCGGCGGCGGTAGTTATTGTACCGGCGGCACAGGAGTACATATTAATTTAAGCGGCTCAGACGCAGGTACCACTTATCAGTTAATTAGTGGTGGTATTTCTTTCGGACCAGGGTTAACCAGTATCGGAGGAGGTCCACTTGATTTTGGACTGATAACCACACCCGGCACTTACACAGTATCGGCTTCAAGTCTTTCAGGCTGTACCGGCAATATGCCTGGCAGTGCAACCGTTGTTGTCAATCCATTACCATCAGTTAATAATGTAACAGGTGGCGGCGGCTATTGTGCAGGCGGTACAGGCAGACACATTGGACTTGACTTTTCTACACCGGGTATTAACTACTCACTGATCTATGGTGGCGGACCAGTAACCACAGTTGGCGGTTCAGGATCAGGACTTGACTTTGGTGCACAGATGGTACCAGGTACTTATACAGTAATTGCAGTAAATAGCGCCACTTTATGTATTAACAATATGGCAGGCAGTGCATTGATAACTATTAACCCGCTGCCAACTACGCATAACGTAATGGGAGGCGGCAGCTATTGTTCAGGCGATCCCGGCCGCGATATCAATACAGATGGTTCTGAAAGTGGTGTGAACTACCAGTTATACAGAGGTATCACAGCAATTGGTTTGCCGGTAGGTGGCTCGATACTGGGCTCAGGAGTAGATTTCGGATTTTTCACAATATCAGGAACCTATACAGTAAAAGCTACGAATACAGTTACCGGTTGCATCAGCAATATGCTGGGCAGCGCACTGATTTCAGTTAACCCGTTACCCGGTCTGCATACAGTAACCGGCGGCGGTAATTATTGTGCAGGTGGTCCTGGAGTAGCTGTAGGGCTGAATGGTTCATCCACAGGTATCAGCTACCAGTTGAAACTGGGTGGCAGTATTATCAATACAGTATCGGGCACTGGTGGCACAATTAATTTCGGATATCAGTTGACACCAGGCATCTATACAGCTGTAGCCATGGATTCAATTACAGGTTGTATGAAGAATATGCTGGGCAGTGCAGTAGTAGTAGTGAACCCTGTACCATTGGTAGATACAGTAACCGGCGGCGGCAGCTATTGCGCAGGTGGTACAGGTTATCATATAGGACTGAATGCCTCAACAAGCGGAATCAGCTACCGTTTGTATAACGGCAGTACAGCATCAGGCAGTGCAGTTACCGGCAGCGGATCAGTAGTAGATTTTGGTATCAGGACAGCAGCAGGCACATATACAGTAAAAGCAACCAATCCAATGACCGGATGCTGGAGCAATATGTCAGGATCAGCGTTAATCAATATCAACTCACTGCCAGGCACGTATGTACTGAGCGGCAGCGGAAACTATTGTGCAGGCGGCATGGGTAAGGACATAGTATTATCAGGCTCAGACCTGAATGTTACTTACCAGCTCTACCGTTCCGGAGTACCTGTAGGAAGTGTTATGGCAGGTACCGGCACCGGTTCACTTGATTTCGGATATGATACCATGGGCGTATATACAGCGAAAGGCACAGATGCATTTACAGGCTGTTCATCCAACATGATAGGCTCAGTTGTAATCAATACAGTAACACCGGTAGTATATACAGTAACCGGCGGCGGCAGTTATTGCCTTGGCGGAACCGGCGTAACTGTAACCCAAACCGGATCATCGACAGGAGTAAACTACCAGTTATATAACGGAGCGACATCGATAGGAATACCTGTATCAGGTACAGGTGCATCGCTCAATTTTGGCTTACAGACAGGCGCAGGAACGTATACCGTACAGGCAATGGACACCACACTGGGCTGTGTGGGCAATATGTCAGGTAGTGCATTAATCACGATCAACAGCCTTCCTGTAGCAGAGAATGTAACCGGCGGCGGAGCATATTGTGCAGGCACAGGCGGAATGCCTGTAGGCTTGAACACATCGGTAACAGGCGTACATTATCAGTTATACCTTGCAGGTACGGCATTGGGAGTTCCTCTATCGGGAGTTACAGGATCAGCAGTTGATTTTGGATTTGAAACAGGAGCAGGTTCATATACAGTCATCGGCACAGATATTGCCACAGGCTGTACCAACCTGATGAGTGGCAGTGCAGTGATCATCATCAAGCCAACACCGGTAGCATATGCATTGACAATAGAAAACTCTGGTAACTATTGCGCATCAGATTCAGGTGTACACGTTGGTTTACTGAATTCAGAGACAGGAGTAAATTACCAGTTGTTCCGTGGAACAACACCTGTGGGTGGCGTCATTGGCGGCACAGGATCAGCATTGATCATGGGACTTGAGTCAGTAGCAGGTGCATACACAGTAGCCGCCAACAACCCGGTATCAGGTTGCAGTACGAATATGCCAGGCAGTGTAACCGTTAATATTGTACCATTACCAGTTCCGCATAATGTAACCGGCAGCGGTGGATATTGTCCCGGTGGCACAGGTTTGGCAGTTGGTCTTGATGCATCGGAAGTAGGGTATATTTACCAATTATTTAAGGACGGCATTACCCTGGGCACAGGTTCTCTTGTTTATGGTACAGGTTTTGCACTTAATTATGGTTTGCATAGTACAGGTATATATACAGTAGAAGCAACCAACATGATAGTAACAACACCTGCCTGCCAGAATACAATGTTCGGTAGTGCGGATGTGCATTATGATACTATACTGACACCGGTAATAACAATACAGGCATTCCCTGGCACTGGCGTAGGTGTATGGCAGGTTGACTCTATGAAGGTATATGTAACTAGTGGTGGACCTAATCCAACCTTCCAGTGGTATGTAAATGGTCATGCGATGGCAGGAGCTACAACAGCAACATTCAGTGGTCATGAGTTCTTCAATCTTGATACAGTATCCTGTACAGTTACAGCGAGCGGCCCATGTGGCGGCAATTCCGCATCGAAATCACTGGTACTCCAACTATCTGGAGTAGGAGTAAGGCCGGTAATTACTGCATCAGCAGAGGTAGTATTATCACCAAACCCGAACAGCGGCGTATTTAGCCTGAAAGGCAACCTGGGAACTGCAACAGATGAGACAGTAATACTTGAAGTAACGAATATGCTGGGCCAGGTAGTATATACAGGTCAGGCGAAATCAGCAGGTGGTAAGATAGATGAGCAATTATCGTTGAAATCGCTTGCGAATGGCATGTATATCCTGAACATGGTTAGCGGTACACAACATACCGTATTCCATTTCGTGATTGAATAATAACAGGACTGATAATTTATAAAGCGAATGCCCCTTGATCAGGGGCATTCGCTTTATATGCAGGTTGAAGATAGTATGGTATCAATGCGCCTCAAGCCAGTTTCCCCCAATACCTGTCTCTACATCAGAAGGAACATCATAAGGTAGCTTCATGGCATTTTGCATGCATTCAGTAATTAGTGGTCTCACTTTATCTTCTTCGCCCAGCGGAACATCGAAGACCAGTTCATCATGTACCTGGAGGATCATTTTGGTGCCTAGCCCGCTCTTCTTTAACTCACGATGGATGGTGATCATTGCAAGTTTGATCATATCGGCAGCGGTGCCCTGTATGGGCATATTTATGGCATTCCGTTCTGCAAATCCGCGCACGGTGAAGTTGGCCGAGTAAATGTCTTTAAGCCACCGCTTACGGCCCATAATAGTTTCAACATAACCATGCTCCTTGGCAAAATTTATAGAGCGGTCCATATAGCCCTTGATGGATGGATATTGTTTAAAGTAGTTGTCTATTATAGTCTTTGCTTCGGTGCGGCTTACACCTATGTTTTCAGCAAGCCCGAATGCGCTCTGCCCGTAAATGATACCGAAGTTCACTGCCTTGGCTGCCCGGCGCATGTCCTTGGTCACAGCGCTTTCATCTACATTATAAACTTTGGCAGCGGTGGCGGTATGAATATCCTTCTTGTCTTTAAATGCCTGTATCATGGCCTCGTCGCCGCTTATGGCTGCCACAATGCGCAGTTCTATTTGCGAATAGTCGGCAGAGATGATGCAATGGTCTTTATCGCGGGCAATAAATGCTTTGCGTATTTCGCGGCCCCGCTCTGTACGAATGGGTATATTCTGCAGGTTGGGATTATTGCTGCTGAGGCGGCCTGTAACTGCAACTGCCTGGTTGTAGCTGGTGTGCAGCCGGCCAGTGCGCGGATTGATCAGATCTGGCAAGGCATCTACATAAGTACTCTTCAGTTTGGTAAGCTCGCGGTAGGCCAGTATATCTTCAACCAGCGGATGCTTGTGGCGCAGCTTTTGCAGTATATCTTCGCCTGTGGCATATTGCCCGGTCTTGGTTTTCTTTTGCCCGGCATCAATTTTCATTTTTTCAAACAGCACTTCTCCCAATTGTTTGGGCGAGCCGATATTGAATTTGAGCCCCGCATGGGCATACACATTTTCTTCTGCCTGGCGGATATCTTTTTCTAATTCCCTGGAGTATTCTTTTAGGAAGTGAACGTCCAGGCCTACACCCTCATACTCCATATTAAGCAGTACAGGTACCAGTGGGTTCTCCACTTCTTCAAATACTTTCCTTACCTCTTTTTCCTTAAGCATGGGGTCGAATACCGTCTTCAACTGCAGGGTAACATCGGCATCTTCTGCGGCATATTCTTTTACCTGCTCCAGGGGCGCATCACGCATGGATAACTGGCCCTTACCTTTCTTGCCGATAAGTGTTTCGATGGATACAGGCTGATAACCCAGGTACTTCATACTGAGCATATCCATACTACGCTTGCCATCAGGATCAATAACGTAGTTGGCCAGCATGGTATCATAGATCTGCCCTTTTAGTTCGAAGCCAAGCCATTTGAGCATAAGCATATCGTACTTAATATTCTGTCCTACCCATAGCACATCGGTACGATCGAATAACGGCCGGAATTGCTCAACGATTTTCTTTATGCCGGCTTCATCTGAAGGCACGGTTACAAAATAGCCGGTTCCTTTTTCAACACTGAAGCTCATGCCCACCAGGTCGGCGAGATTGGCATCTATGTTGGTAGTTTCGGTATCGAAAGCTATCTCGTTTTTTGTATTCAGTATTTCCAGCAATCCTGCTATTTCTTCATCGGTAGCAATAAGCTGGTAGTTATGCGGTACCTGATCTATGGTAAGCAGGTTGGCCGGTAAAGATTCGGTTTCTTCCTTCTCTTCGGTGTGTGGAAGAGGGTCATTGCCAACAGGAGAAGAGGTGTGGTGCACTTTTTTCTGGGGTATGTCATTACCAAACAGATCTTTGGAAACAGGAGCTGCCGGAGCGGTTGCTTTTTGTCCGTTCCAGATATCCTGTTGTGTGCCTTCAGTGCCCAGAACTCTCTTGCTCAGTGCACGGAACTCCAGTTCATTGAAAAGCTCGGTAAGTGCCTCAGTATTTTTCTCCTTGATCTTAAAGTCTTCCTCGTGAAAAGGGACAGGTACATTGGTAATAAAAGTGGCCAGCTTTTTAGACATAATGGCCAGGTCTTTACCATTGCGAACTTTTTCGCCTACAGCCCCCTTTATCTTATCGGCATTGGCAAGTAGGTTTTCAATGGTATCATATTCGGCCAGTAATTTGGCTGCGGTTTTCTCTCCTATACCTGGAATTCCCGGTATGTTATCTACCGAATCACCCATAAGGCCAAGAATATCTATCACCTGGTCAACACGCTTGATACCCCATTTTTCACATACCTCTTTAGGTCCCATTATTTCCACGCTGTTGCCCTGGAAAGGCGGGCGGTACATAAAGATATTGTCGCGCACCACCTGCCCATAATCTTTATCGGGTGTAACCATATAAACGGTATAGCCCAGGTCGGCAGCCTCTATGGCGAGTGAGCCTATAATATCATCGGCCTCATAACCATCCATTTCCAGGCAGGGTATGTTGAATGCCCTTACCAGTCGTTTGATCTCTGGAATAGCGACTGAAATATCTTCAGGTGTTTCCTGCCGGTTGGCCTTGTAAGCGGCAAAGTCGGTATGACGTTCAGTAGGCGCTGAAGTATCGAACACCACGGCTAGGTGGGTAGGTTTTTCCTTATTGATCAGGTCAAGTAATGTGGTGGTAAATCCGAACTGCGCATTGGTGTTTTTTCCTTTGCTGGTGATGCGCGGGCTGCGTATCAGCGCATAATAAGCGCGGAACACCAGCGCCATGGCATCAAGTAGAAATAGTTTCTTTTCTGGCATAGGGCTAAGGTAAGAAAGAGTGCGGAGAAAGAGAGTGGAGAAAATGGGAGCGGAGGAAGAGATCGGATTAACTAGGAAAAGTGCGGGATGAAGCTTTGGTGCTTTATTGGGAGTTAAAGATGGAAATATGTTGTTAATGAAACTAAATATTATTGTTAAATGTTTAAATCCCATCTTACGCGTGATTGGATTACCTGCTAAATATCTATATTTATGCTGCTTAAAAAAAAGCGTTCAAACATGAAGAAAACACTACTCATCTTTACAAGCGTATTATTTACCGCACAGGGTATCAACGCCCAGATAACGCTGACCAGCAGCAGCTTTACAAGCACATTTGCGGGTACCACCGACACCTTGCTCAGTTCTAGCTCCGGATTAACATACCCCAGCCTGGTGCCTGCAGCATCGGCAAACTGGGATATGAGCGCTGCAGTACTGGCCACTCCGGTATCTTACGGTCATAATGTGGCGGCCTATACTACGGCCTTTCCGTCGGCACAGTTTGCCGACAGCGTATCGCTTTCATTTACCACCTATTCTTACATCGCCAACATTCAAAAGGGTTTTGTAACAGCAGGATATCAACAATTCGGGCAACGTATAAACCGCCAGGCCATTCACCTGACTACGGGTGCAACCGACAGCCTGATATTTAATACCCAGGATGTTATCAACAGCAGCCCGTATACACTGGTTGCTTTCCCTGCAACCTACAATTCGCATTGGTCTTCTTCATTCAGTGATTCACTTACTTTTCTCCTTGATGTTACACTTGCCAGCTATCACAATACGCCGGCAACTTTGAAAGCCTCAGTTACCGAAACCGATACTGTGGTAGGCTGGGGTGAAATGAAGGTGAAAGAAGTATCGGGTTCCACGAGTAAGTATATGCTGGTGCTGCAGATAAGGAAAAGGAATATAGCCATCGACAGCTTCTTTATTAATGGCGCTGTGCCATCTGCTCTTGTGCTCTCTACGCTTGGTATTACCGAAGGTCAGAGGGTAGGCACATACTCGGAAGAGTTTTACCGGCCAAACGAATGCAGGCCGCTCGCTGCAATAACCTTTGACAGTACATTCACAACACCGTCATCTGCCAAAACACTTGCTGAGAATTACAATACCGACGTATCTGCAGGTATTAAAACCATTGCCGGCAACGCCAGTATCAGTGTTTATCCAAACCCGGTTACCAATAACGCTGTTACCATAAATGTACCGGGCGCACAGGATGGCAACTGGAGCTATGAACTATTTAATACCACAGGAGCCGAAATAACCACAGGTAAATTATCATTAAGCAGCAGCCAGGCAAGTGCACAGGTAACGCTATCTGATAAACTGGCACCGGGCATCTACTACATCAGTGTTAAGAATAACGGAGAACTGGTGGCTGTGAAGGCATTGACGATAACGAAATAAAAGAAATAGGGAACCATTTAAAAATGCGGCTTTGGAGACAGGGCCGCATTCTTAATTTTAGCAATCCGGAAATCATTTTTACATTTTACTTTCAAAAGATGTGAACTTCAGGATATTTTCCATATTTTTCTGATGTAATAAATAAAATACGGGAAAAATACGGTATCAAAGTATAATGTGGACTGTTACTTTTACAATGTAAAGACGAAACAATTTTATTCATTCAAAACAATTTTTAATTTTTAACTTTTAAAACGAATAGTTATGAAAAGGTTTATGCTTTTGTTACTGGTGGCTACGGAAATTTGTAATGCGCAAACGCCGACATTGCCTGTAGAAGGTTGCTATACGAGTCACAGAAAAGTTCGCAATTATATCCAGAACTATTTAACAAACCCGTCAAGAGAAAATTTGCCGTCTTCTTTTATTATTAGCACGACCGACATAATAAGCTATTTTACTGATCATAACCCTAATAATAAAACCTATTTCCATGTGTATTTTTCAACTAATCCACTTGATCCAAATAACATAGTTAAATTGGCTATAATACCTACGATTGAGGAAGATGTAACACCATCCGATTTTATTTTAAAACATGATCCGGATGCGACATTCCAGTTCGCATTTGTTCCCAACTCATATCAAGGGGATGGTACATTCTGTTATGACACTGATCGTTTTGATCCAGGTACACCTGTGACAGCGCAATTATGTGATCTGAGTACTCTTGTCAATTCACACTGTACCGCGCCCAAACGGACAGTTTCCACTTGGATTCGGAATTATGAGGCATTGCCATCGCATCATAATGAAAATCCAGACATTCCTACATCATTACAATCTTTTACTTTTAATGCTGACTTGTTGAGGAGTTTTCTAACTTGTTGTGGGAATAACGTGCCATTATTACAAATTTATATTGCTAAAGATATCAACTTGAATGCTAATGCCAATTTAACCTATACTTTGGTTTTTATTGGATTGGATGCCCAAGGCAAGCATATCCCCGTTGAAGTTCCAATTGTATTAGGCGTCGGCAAAAGATCAATGGCATATGAAGCATGCAGACCATGTCCTAAGTGTGGAGTTGAACCTGAAGCTGATTTTGATGATCCACTCCAACCTCAAGCAACCAATGATATTATCAAGCATGATAAACAACTTGAAGAAAAATATTCCACTAAAATAGCACTTATAGAGAAGAATAGGGATTTTGCGAAACCTAAGTTTTCAAAGCATAAGATTCACAAGTATAGTAACAGGAAATAATGAATAGGTGGATTGACAACATATATTATATATTCTTGTTATTATCTTTGTTGGTAGGGTTACTACGATATCGTTCGCTTGACAAATCAGCGAGACTGATATTGGGAATCACTATAGTAGCGTCACTTAATGAGTTGGCTGTCATTTTATTTAAGTATATTAATATAGACACGATGATTTTATATCATGTTTATTGCATTTTTGATTTTTATCTTACAATATATTTTTTTATTATTTCAATGAGGATACCTAATGGGAAGATTCTAACTGCTCTATGTTTTATTTTGCTACCTACTTTAGAGATACTGAACACAAAGTATTTCCAGCCAATAAACACGATAAATTCAAATATGTTTGCTTTCGAGAGTTTTTGTATCATAGCGATGAGTTTGTATTCCTTATATAAGATTCTGGTAGACGATACACTGACTTTGTTAGTTAAATATCCCTTGTTTTGGTTTTGGGTATTTTTTTTAATTTTTAATAGTTGTACTTTTTTGTTTTGGGCCTATATTTTCCCAATATCAAGAGATGAAAATTTGATTAATACTGCGCAGGACATCCAAGTAGTCATAAACATATTTGTGTATGCTGGGCTTAGCATCGTATTCTACCTTTATCCAAAAATGGCAAAAACATGAGTCCTCAGAGTGCTATTGCGATTTTCATTATAGGTTCCATTACCCTCATGCTCTTCGCATTCACTCTCGTAATATTCCTTATCGTCCACAAAAAAAAGCAATACCATAATCTCCTTGAAAAACAACAAATGGAAAACAATTATCAGAACCAATTATTACTGTCTAAACTGGAAGTACAGGAGCAATCCTTTAAGCACTTCAGCGAGGAGATACATGATAATATAGGCCAGCTGCTAAGTATTGTAAAGATGCAGCTCTATAACATACGCAGCAGCAGCCATGAGCCTGATATTGTAACCAAGGCTACCGAAAGCAATGAACTGCTGGGCAAGGCCATCAATGACCTGCGCAATATCAGCCATACCCTCAATGCAGCCTTTGTTAGCAATGCCGGACTGGCCAATGCAGTTGAAAAAGACCTGGAGTATATACGCTCCGCCAAAGAGGTGCAATGCACCCTCCATGTCTCCGGTGAAGAATACAGCATAGGCAATGAACGGGAACTTTTGGTATTCCGCATCATTCAGGAGGCAGTTGGAAATGCCGTCAAACATGCTACCCCGAGTGCTATAGATATTAACCTCGATTATAAATCCAATAGCCTGGTGGTTACCGTCAAAGACAATGGATCAGGTTTCAACACACTTGAAACCTCAAAAACAGGTGGCATAGGTCTTAATAATATGCATGTGCGTGCCGCCTTGCTGAATGGAGAAATAGCGGTTAACTCTGAGAAGGAAAAGGGAACAACCATAATGTTAGTAATAAAATCATCTGATACAATAAAGGATGCTGCAGCGCGCTTGAATTAGTGTAATGTTATAGATTGTTATTGTGAGTTGAACTTTAAAAATTACATAGTAATTTACGCTAACTTTTACCAGATCACCTATAGCGTTTTACCCGATTAATATCAGGATAATGATAAAAATAGCAATAGCAGACGACCATACAATATTACGTAAGGGGGTTGTGGAGATATTGTCCAAATTTGATGATTTCTCTGTGATTATGGAAGCCAATAATGGCAAGGAATTAATCGCCAAATTGAAGGTCGGTACACTGCCCGATGTGTGTATTGTAGACATAAATATGCCGGAGATGAATGGTTATGATACTGCCTCCGAAATAAGAAAAAACTGGCCGGATATTAAGATATTTGCCCTCTCTATGTATGATACCGAGCTCAACATTATAAAGATGTTGCGCAATGGCGCCAATGGCTATGTACTTAAGGATTCAGACCCTGAAGACCTGAAGGTGGCGATCAACAAAGTAGTAAAAGATGGCTTCTACCATTCCGACCTCGTTACCGGCCGTATGCTCAGCATCCTGCACGACCCTAATGGCAAGATGAATATTGAAATGAACGACCGCGAACTTACTTTCCTGGGCCTCTGCTGCACAGAACTTACCTATAAGGAAATTGCCGACCAGATGTTCCTAAGTCCGCGCACAATTGATGGATACCGCGAAAGCCTCTTTAAAAAACTAAACATCACTACTCGCACCGGACTTGCCATGTATGCCATAAAAGCAGGTGTGGTAAGTGTGAAGTAATTCATTATTAGAAAAATTTCCGAATGTCAATAATTTAATTATTGGCAGGTATTTTATCTTTTCTACCCAAGACTGGGTACTTTGTATTATTCATATATGCCAATTCTTCCCGGCATGTCAACTGTATGAATACAACCTTCTGAATTTAAATTACAAAGAATGCTAAGCTAAACCAGGCTGTTAAGGGTATTTTTCACGGATCTTTCTGGGAATATTACTGCAAACTATGTGCGTAATTCATCCATGCCGCGTACGGTAAAATTATCATGAACTTACAGTGGTAAATAACACAATTGACATGAGGATAATACCGCCATGAAAACCGCAATAATACGGGCAAAAAGCGCTCATAACTAAAGCAATTTTGTATCAGAAAATCAAACAATTCCAGACACAAAATATTCAGTTATGAACAACAACACCAATCTCAGAAAGACAATAACCAAGGGGAGTTATACACTTTGTAAAGCGCTAATTCTTACGATCGTTTTCCAGTTCCTGCCAGGTGGAATGACAGATAGCGGGTATTGCAATATGCCAGTCTCCATTCATACTGCAGCTCGGCCGGTATTAGTAGTTCCCATCAATGAATCTGGTATTGCGGGCGCATTTCAAACCCAGCTTCAACAGCTTACCAGCTTCTATAGGTTTCTGCAAATCGAAATTTCATGGGAGCGCTTATTCAAAACCACAAATTCAAAAGACATTGAGGAAAATAAAACCTTAACAAAGAAAACAATCCCACCCACCTATCCTGTAAACCCGCCAGAGAATGACGAAGGCCAATTAGCTCATTTGCACGATCATAATGAGGAAGATAACCTAAACCTCAGGCATCCAGCCTTAGCAAAACTGGCAATAATTTTATTTTTCACAATACTCATCCTCTTCAGGTTAACACCTATTTTATTTACCTGATATGCTTTGGTGATTTTTCTTGTAACCTAAGACATATCGTCTGTAAGCTTACCATTGGCCCAATAATGATAGATAAGATAAATACCTGCCACAAATAGCAGGCCAAACAGAATTACCGCATAAGGGCCATCAATAAAAGAAACACTCTGGCTGGTGGTCTTAATGTCGTAAGTTGAAACTACCGGTTTGGCATATCCGGTCAAGCCATACAACAGGAAGAATAATACTGTTGTCATCGTTCCTAAGATGGTGGGAGTTATTTTCTTCGTTCCTAAGCCTCTACTCTTTCTCATAACTTCATTTTTAAAGGTAAAACGAAACTATTTTCACTTATATAAAGTTACGACAAAGTGATGCCGGTTTCCAATGACTATGGTCATGATTAGCAAGAAATTTTGCGGTGCGAAATCAATAAGTATACATGCATTTGGTAATACCCGATATCATTAAAAATACACTTAGTCCGGAAGACTTAAATTTGAATAGACAGGCACGAAACCCCAGGCTGCAATTATCATTCAATCCTACCCTAAATGTATTGAAAATTGCATGGTCTGCCTGATCTTTATCTACCTCGTATTAGGTGAACTAGATGAATTAAGATAGTTTCAGCGACCCTTTTCACACTGATGGTAGAACGGTAAAAGTACCTTGAGTTGGTACCCAAAAAGACATGGTTTGAATATTAAACGACATTAATGGGGCTTTTACCTCTTAATGAAATTTAACTAGCCTTTATTATAGTACTGTTCATTGTTTATGAGTGAGTTTTAAAAAACAACCATTAATAAAAATAGTAGCCTATAATGACATTGGAAGCATCAAAAGGAAGGATACACATTGCTCCATTTTGAGGGTGTAATAGTTATGGCCTATGTGTATGTTTTTATAATATTCGGCCCTTTGACTGGCATAATATTGCTCACTTTGAATGGACCATGCATGCGCTCCAATCTTTTCAGACAGAAACCATTTCTCCAACAATCTTCCGGCCCGGCCATTGCCATCCATGAAAGGATGTATTTTCTCAAACAACAAATGAATCATGGCAGCGTAATAAAAAATTTCCAGGTAGGACAAGTCCCGGCTAATCAATTCCTTTATATCAGAAAACAACTTGGTAATTTCATCTTTAACAAATTCAGGTTCAACCGCCATGTATTCTACCTTGCCGCTACTGAAAATTCCTACCTGTTGATTTCTAAGCCTACCTCTTTGGGTTTTAAGACTGAGTATGGTTTTACTTAAAATCTTATGAGCTTCCAGAAATGACTTTTGAGTCAATTCTGTCTTAATAGCAAAGTTGTAGGCCGCTATCAAATCATCAATTTCAGCCATTTCCTTTGGCTTTGATTTGACATTGAATTTCTTGTTTTTGAGATAAGTATCAATATCAATACTATTACCCTCTATGTTTGATGAATAGGTCGCAGAGGCTTGAATGTAATATTCAAAATCCTCTGTAGAGTACGTTTTTTTAACTTTTAACTCATTAAACACTACTAACCAGTCAATACTTACCTTACTTGAATAATCATCAATGTATTGGGCATTCAGTATTTTTAGTAGAGTACTCATTTCATCACAAATTTAACTATTTCTCACCTTGATTCATAAAATTGTATCCCTGTAATAACAATTACTTCAGGGCTTAATTTTTAATCTCATTATATTCATCAACTGGTAAACAATGACTCCCGGCCTGGTCATTAGCCACTAATTCCTAACTGATGAATACGTAAAAATGATATGCCAGGTCTTGATTTTACACTGCTATCCACTTAGGCACCATTAAAATAAAATATCCATTTTATTTGGAAATGCCAATTATATAATTTACCTTTGAGCTAAATCCTATCAATAAATATCAAATAATCATACCATGAAATACCAAATTCCATCAGAAACCATTGCACACAAATTTGCACACCTTACCCCAAAATGCGCAATTATTAGTATCTAATTAATTGATTATCAATAAAAAACTGTGCAAAAAAATATTTTTTGCACAGTGTGCAATTTTAAGGTCCAAAATAAATTCTCAGATTAACACAATACTTCAAATTCCAATATTATCTACCAAATTCAATCATGTAATCTTTTAATCCCATAAATCCTGGTTCAGACAATATTTGCACACTCACCACCAAAATGCGCAATTTTCAGAATCTAATTACTTGATTTTCAATAAAAAAATGCGCAACAAAATATTTATTGCGCAGTGTGCAATTCAACCCCCAATCATAGTTGCCATGTTGAAAATCTGATTCCAACATACTCCCCGGAACAAGCTCCCGTTTTTTCAACGGGAGGGCTAGGGGGTTAATCCTGGGAATCCATTTTTGCATCGGTGGCAAAAACCACATGAATTATTGCATTTATTTATATAAAATTAGCTTGAAAAACATTTTTTTATAATTTTGTAGTTCACTCTAAAATTTTATTTATGGCACTTAATGCGAATTTATATGTGAAAGGACAAAAGCAGGGACCAATTAAGGGATCTGTAACCCAGAAAGGCCGGGAGGATTCTATTATGGTAATTGCAGTTTCCCATGAAATTATATCTCCGAGGGATGCAGTGAGTGGCCTGCCAACCGGTCAACGCCAGCATAAAGCATTGGTTATAACCAAGGAATTGGATAAGAGCACACCCTTGTTATATAACGCACTTGTTACAAATGAAAACCTGACTGAGGTCACATTAAAGTTCTGGACACCACAATTAAGAGCTACAGCCGGAACTGCATCCGAGGTGCAGCATTTTACCATAAAACTAACCAATGCCAATATCGCCTCCATTGACTTCAGAATGCTGAATGTTAAAAACCCGGATCTTACAAAGTATGCCGAGTACGAAGAGATCGCTTTTACCTATCACAAGATCGAGTGGGTCTGGAACGATGGTGGCATCACTGCCGGAGACGACTGGGAAACAAGAGCTTAAAAATCTATTTTTTGCCGGACAAAAATCACTTGGGCTATTCCATTAAGGAACGTTGATGAAATAAGTTCCACCATATTGCGAAGTTATATTTCTTTTTTATGAGGCGTAAAATCTGCGAATAATGAATTATTTTAAGACTTTTACAACGAAATAAAAATGGGATAGAACGAGTAAGATGGTGG
>CAIUZK010000176.1 GCA_903903635.1 uncultured Bacteroidota bacterium | reverse complement strand
CAGTACGCCAATATCTGCATACAATGATCCGCTATTGTGAACCGTAAAATTGGTATCGGTATAATACACATCTCCAATCATCATGTAGCCGCCATCGCTGGTAGCGATCATATCATAGAGCAACGGGCTGTTTCCCTTGCTGTAACTATGGCTCCATAATATATTGCCAAGGGCGTCTTGTTTGCAGATATAATATCCCCATCCCAGTCCAGGTCCATATTCTCCACCTAATACGTAGCCTCCATCATTTTGAGGAAAAATACACCCTAACCCTGTATCGCCATTGTATAGATAAAACTTACTCCATTCCAAAATTGAAGCATCAGCATTATATTTTAGGAAAATGCTCCTATTACCTCCGACATTACAGAATGAATCTATATTTCCTGTACCAGTTGCCGAATTAGTACTAATACCAATAATAAACCCTCCGTCAGCCGTTTTTGTTACTGGCGCACCCACTTCGTCAGCATCATTACCACCATAGCCTTTAAGCCAAAGCATGGCAGGTTCAGGTATCTGCGCAGATGCCATGCTGCCAAACGATAATAGCAGGCATAGTAAAATTGACTGTTTCATTAGGTGTGTTTTATTTGGTTAATTAAATTCTTATGAGTATTCGTTTATTGCACGATTAATTTTTGTACAACCCGATAACCTTTTTCGTTTATCATTTCCACGTAATACAAGCCTCTCGGCCATTCACTCACAGTTATCTGCACATTACCTGTTATATCTGCTTTGTAAATTATCCGCCCGATTACATCCGCAATTACAACTAAGTAGGAGCCTCTTTGTTGAGGCTCTATTATTACTTTTTCGTTGGCAGGATTCGGAAAAATTTGGAGGATGTTCTTAACCGGAGTAACTTGTTTAATACCCGAAGTCCATGGCTCAAATATGGAAAGAAATACGTCTCCTCCCCCGTAGTAATTTATAGAAAAAGCCCCACCAGAATCACTATAATACCCTCCTGTAATTACAGAATTATTACTTAAAGGGTAAACCATCATCCCTCTGTCGGCCTGATCACTCCCTAATACTGTAGCGTTGATGAAATTTCCTGCGGTGTCTGCATGTACAATCCAGGCATCGTCATTGCCATAGGCAGTATCTACTTCTCCGCCCTTTTGCTCGGAATAACCTGCAACCCATATACTGCCATCGGTTGCTTTGCATACAGAATTTACATGTTCATCTCCATGCCCTCCATAGCAGTTTTCCCAAACAATGGTATTGCTGCTGTCCACATCCAGCACCCAGTAGTCATATCCGCCTATGTGATGATGCACGTCTCCATTTGACGATGAAGTTGTGCCTCCAATGATGATTCCTCCTCTGCCATCCGGGCAAGCATAGTTGCCATCATCCGCCCCATCTCCTCCCAGGTCATGATGCCAAAGTATATTGCCATTAAGATCAAGCCTGGCGAGGTATGTATCGTAATTCAAATGCTTGCCGGTACAATCAGAATCAAATGATTCAGTATTACCTACAATATAATAACCACCCAGAGCTTCTATTACTTTATTGCCATTATCATCATTGCTGCCACCTATAGCTTTGCTCCATATTTTGTTACCTAAGCTGTCTAATTTCAGTACGCCAATATCTGCATACAATGATCCGCTATTGTGAACCGTAAAATTGGTATCGGTATAATACACATCTCCAATCATCATGTAGCCGCCATCGCTGGTAGCGATCATATCATAGAGCAACGGGCTGTTTCCTTTGCTGTAACTATGGCTCCATAATATATTGCCAAGGGCGTCTTGTTTGCAGATATAATATCCCCATCCCAGTCCAGGTCCATATTCTCCACCTAATACGTAGCCTCCATCATTTTGAGAAAACATATATATCAAAAAACTATCTCCTCCGGCTCCATAACATTTTGACCAATCCAAAATAGAGGCATCTGAATTATATTTTTGAAAAATAATCTCTGGATTACTAATACTACACAAAGTATCAATTGGGCCAATAGTAGATGTTGTTTGATAAGAAATTATAAATCCTCCATCAGATGTTTTAATCACAGGGGTAAGTAAAATATCAGAACCATTACCGCCGATACCTTTCAACCAAAGCATAACAGGTTCAGGTATCTGCGCAGATGCCATGCTGCCAAACGATAATAGCAGGCATAGTAAAATTGACTGTTTCATTAGGTGTGTGTTTTATGGTTGAGAAAAGACTTTATAAATTACTCCTTATTTAACTGCCTCATACGATCACTATCTTTTGTACCTGTTTGTTGCCGCGTTCATCGATCACTATCAAAAAGTAAATTCCTTTTTGCCACTCCCTTACAGAAATTTCTTTCTGGTTTTCGACAACGCCCTTGTAAATAACCCTTCCAGTCATATCTGTAATTATGGTCTCGCAGTTACCGGAGATATTCGTCTTCAAAGTTAAAATGTCGTTCGATGGATTTGGGTACATATTAATAGAATAAATTCTTTTAGGGGGTACCGTGATCCCAGTGGAGTTTGGTGTAAATACCGCAAGAAATGCATTTGTGACTCCGCCATAAGGCCCACTAAAGATACCAGGGAAAGTTCCGTCTCCCCATCCATAAAATCCGCCACCTATGACATTGCCATTTGTTAGTGGAAATATTATCATACCTCTGTCGTCTAAACTGCTTCCAAGTACTTTGCCATTAATGAAATTACCTATGCTATCTGTTTGTAAAAACCACGCATCGTCTCTTCCATATTGCGAATCTACTAATCCTCCAGCAAGTGTTGACACGCCTGCAACCCAAATGCTGCCATCTGTCGCCCTGCATATCGAATTAGGATAGCAGTTTAATCCCCCTCCTCCATAACAATTATTCCAGACAAGGCTTCCTGTGCTGTCCACATCTAACACCCATATTGGGCAATCGTAACTGGGATAATGAGTAACATCTCCGTTATTCGAACCATTACTTGCAGCAACCAAAACTCCTCCCTTGCCATCAGGCCAGCCATAATTCCCATCATCATTACCACTGCCTCCAAATTCTTTATGCCAGATAATATTTCCATTGCTGTCTAATCTAACTACAAACACATCAGCCCCCCCATGGTTACCGACGCCATCAAAATCACCAGAAATTGTACTGCCAATAATATAATATCCATGATGTGGCCCCTCTGTCACAGAGTAGGCAACATCATTTAATGACCCTCCAATTGCTTTGCTCCACTGCTTATTACCAGTACTATCTAATTTTATGATGCCTATATCTGAATTTAATGAACCACTATTATGGACAGTAAAATTGCTATCAGTATAGTAAACTACTCCTAACATAATATACCCTCCATCATTTGTTGCAATCATATCGTTTAATAAAGGGCTGTTTCCTTTGCTATAACTATGGCTCCAAATAATATTGCCAAGTTCATCTTGTTTGCATATATAAAATCCCCATCCATATCCCGATTGAAATTCTCCTCCAAATACAATTCCGCTATCGCTTTGCGGGAATATATATGACAATAATGTATCGCCAGTTCCTTCGTAGCATTTTGTCCATTCCAATACCGAAGCATCTGAATTGAATTTGAAATATATCGCTCTGTTTCCTGTTATGGAACAGAATGAGTCTATATTCCCTCCATGCATATTTGCGCTCATTGCAAGTATAAATCCACCATCAGCTTGAGGAGTAACAGGTGTTGCAAAATGACTGTTGCCACTAAACCCTCTCAGCCAAAGCATTTGCGGCTCCGTCACCTGCCCATACCCCGCCCAAGGATGCACCACAAAAACAAATAAAATCCCTAACAGCTTCTTCATGTTCATCTATTTCTTAATTAAAATTAAATACATTTTATCTAAATAAAAAATTATTTTTAAAATACATCAAAACCCACTCCTTTCAAATGATATTTTTCACATTCCACATCCAATCCTATCACCCAAAATAGAATTTTTCCTCCCCACTCTCCGTTTGACCGCAAAAAAGCGGTCCTAACGGAATGCTCACCCAATAAAAATCAGCTATATCACGCCCCACAATTGGAAATTGGAAATTCCCACTTTGGAAATTTAAAACTTATCCACATTTATTGTCATTTACAAATAAATAATTAATTTTACGCCAAAATATCAGGAAACACCACAAAAAACCATAAGCAATGAAATCAACACATAAACATTTTTTTAACAATCTTATAATCCTCTAATCCCAAAAATCCTAGTTCAGACAATTTTTGCAGTCAACTGCAATTCCCTATCGCTAACAAATTGATTATCAATCCAACTTCCTGCAATTATTTACTGCAATGCACCATAAAAGACAGAAAATCAGCGAAATCGCCATAGCTTTTTCAGCGAAGGCGCATAATCAGGTCAATCAGCGGTTCAGATAATTAATACATTCCATAAAACATCCATCATATGCTTAACGCAAATACATATACATAATAAGCCACGATGTTCACCATGTTTTTATTTATTTTTACGCCCCGAAACACCTATTCCAAATTTATAATATTCATTGCCAATACTTATTAATAATGAAAAAACAACTTATTTCATTGGGCATTTTATTAATTGCCTCCGGCTCAATTTTAGCCACACAGGCATCAGCCCAGATCAAAAAGGTTGATGACATAAAAAAATCGCTCGAAACCTCAAACAAAGACACAATCGCCTGGACTTACGGTGGCGTGCTCAACGCAGGCATCAACGAAGGATTCCTGCACAACTGGGCCGCCGGGGGCGAGTTGGCCTCACTTACTGTTAATGGCATTTTTCATGGCCATCTCGACAGGCTCCACCACCGTAATGTATGGAGCAACAACCTCGACCTTAATTATGGCCTTACTTATGCCTATTCTACCGGTTTCCTGCCCCATAAAACCGACGACCGTATAGACTTCACCTCCAAGTACGGTATCCGGTACGACTCCACTAAAAACATATTCTTTACCGCCCTCTTCAATATGAAAACACAGTTCAGTAAAGGATACAACTATTCCGATACCAACTGGCAGCACACTTCCACCTCCAATATATTTTCACCTGCCTATTACACCACGGCCATCGGAATGGAGTACCGTCGCGGAAGTGAAGTTTCAATTTTCCTCTCCCCTATTGCCGGCAGGCTTATTACCGCAACTAAATTTTATACATCGCAATCCGAAAAGGGAGCCTTTGGTATACCTCAGAACAAAACATCCTTTTATCAGTTAGGAGCCTATTTCTCAGGCCGGTATCTGGTAAACCTGAGTAAAAAAGCCACCTATAAAACCCGCATCGATCTGTACACCGATTACCTGGCAAAAGATACCAGAGTAAACGACACGGTCGTTAAGAAAGACAATCCGGCCAATATCAGCGTACTGTTCGATAACTTTCTTTCCTACAAAATATCCAAATACCTCAACCTTACCGTAGGGCTTACCTTTGTATACGACAATAATAACCCCTACATAAAAACACCTACAAGCACATCTGGCGCCAACGCAAACAAAGAAATACCCGGAAATAATATTGGCTGGACCCAGGTTAACCAGGTTTTTACACTGGGTCTGGAATATAAATTCTGATAAAGTTGCCCGAAAAGGTTATTTTTGAAACCCCCATCAATAAATCAACTAATTGGCTGTATCGTACCAAATAAAATTACCTCAGTTCGAGGGCCCGTTTGATCTCCTGCTATTTTTTATAGAAAGGGATGAACTGGATATTTACAATATCCCGATCGCACGTATCACCAATGAGTTTCTTAGTTACATACACTCCCTCGAAACACTCAATATAGAACTGGCTAGTGAGTTCATACTATTTGTTTCCACGCTCATGCGCATCAAGGCGCGCATGTTGCTGCCGCGCCGCGAAGTCGATGCACAGGGTAATACGATAGATCCCCGCCAGGAACTGGTGGACAAGATACTGGAATACAAAAGGTTTAAGGAAGCTTCAGAGGTAATGATGGTAATGGAAGCCGACAGGCTGATGCAACAGAAGCGCGGCAACATTACCACCGAAATGGGCGCCCTGGGAGAATCTTATTCAGAAGGTACGGAGATACAGACCGTAACCATGTATAAGCTGCTGCAGGCTTACGAAAAAGTAATCAAGCGTTTCAACGAAAGGATGCACAAGCCGCAGCATGTGGTAGTAAAATACAACTACAGCCTCGAAGGCCAGCGCACATTCCTCATCGATAATCTGCGCGAAAAAAAACGGGTGCCTTTCGAATTATTATTCGCCAGTTGCCAAAACAGGATACACGCCATCTTCACTTTCCTTGCTATGCTTGAGCTTATTCAGCAAAAGTATATGGGCATACTCATAGGCACAGGAAGGAACAACTTTATTGTAGAATGGAACAGCAATCCTGATGGCGAAACTCAGGAACAGATAACCGAAAGCATCTCAGAAGGGGAACAGCCCATCCCTGAAAATCCCGAATCATTATTGGCATCCGATGAGCTATCTGAAGAAGATACCATCATAACCTAAGGTATCAATCCACCATAAAAGCGGCCCGCTAATTCAAAATGTTTTTATCGCTCTTATCATTAAACATAATAGGGGCAATATTACCGCTTTCAAGTAATAATAACACGGTGCCCAATAAATCATCACGATATTGGGCATAGCAAGGTTCGCAAGCGTCTTGTATTATCCTCATCTGGCGGATGATCAGTGTAGTAGTATATTTTTCTGCCTCGATGGTGTAATATGGGTATTGCTCAAAACTGGTTTTGTGCAACAACCGATGGATAGCAGCATAATCGCGCCGGTAGGAAACAACAAGTATTTGCTTGCCTGTTTTGGCAAGGCTATCCAGCCTGTGTATCTTGGGGCCCATACCGGGGCAGGTTGGATTGCAGAAGAATAAATAGTATGTCCCTTCGGTATGGGCAAGGGCTTTAACATCCGGGCCTTCAAGCGGCTCTACAATATGCTTGCTGCCAATCATCGCAACATTGTCGGTATAATCTGCCACATTGAATGGCTGCCTTACAAACCGTGAGGTATCTATATCACTGGCCTTCAGCCTGTCTTTAGCCATATTATACACCTTGAACTTCTTACCATCTTTATTAATAAAAGTCTGGCACCCCCCAGCCAGAAGCGCACAAACAAAAACCGCAATGATAATCCCACTGATCCGCATAGTTGAAACAGGTTTTGATAAAGATACTCAACACTCTCTACTCAAGACTTACTGCTTAAGACTTTTAACTTTCCATTTAAGACTTTCCAATTCCAACTTTCTACTATATACTTTCTACTCACGACTTTCTACTATATACTATAT
>CAIUZK010000175.1 GCA_903903635.1 uncultured Bacteroidota bacterium | reverse complement strand
ATAATTCATTATTCGCAGATAGAGCTGCGCTCGTGCCCTTGCGGGCATGCCTCATAAAACATGCCTTCGCTAAAGCTATGGCAGTTAATAAAAGAAATATAACTTCGCAATATGGTGGAACTTATTTCATCAACGTTCCTAACCCGCGTGAAATGTTTGGAGTATTTTTATTTATACCTTTGAAAACACCAGAATGATTGCGATCGATTTTTCAGATATTCAGTTAAAACTCAGCAAGCCGGATAGCAAGACCAATGTCTTTGATCCTGTCCGTAAAAAGTGGCTCGTACTTACACCTGAAGAGCATATAAGGCAGTATATGATACAGCATCTTATTCAGGTCATGAATTATCCTGTTGCCTTATTATCAGTAGAAAAAACGATCACTGTTGGCAGGCTGAAGAAGCGGTTCGACATCGTTGTCTATAGCCGCAGCCATTTGCCATGGATGCTGGTAGAGTGCAAAGCTCCGGAGGTGCCGATAACAGAACAAACTTTACGTCAGTTATTGAATTATCAGGGTACGGTGCAAAGTGATTTCTGGTTACTCACAAATGGTCACCAGACATTTTGCGCAGATGCTCGGGATAAAAATGAGATAAAATGGCTGAATTCACTTCCTGCCTATCAGCTTTGAATATTGAGCGCTATAGAGAACTTCCAGCGCCTTATTCACAACTTCATCGTCTTTCACGCTTATACTGTAAAAGCCGTTGTCGTGATACAGGAACCTGGCCAATCTTGCTTTTATCTGTAATCCAAAATATTTTTTATTTACGGGTGAGGAAAGCGCATTGGCTGCCAGTTTACGTGCGCCTGGCTCCAGCAATGCCAGGTAGTTTCCTGCTACTTCTTCAATGCCATTAAATGATGTGGCAAACTCATTTATACCTGCAAATTTGAGTGTGGCCTTGTTACTGACATAATAGTCAAGAATAGCAGTTTTTAATTCAGCGCTATATAGTGTATGTTTAAAATTACCTGAAAATCTGCCCGTATCATATGGTACATATACATCTGGTTTTATGCCACCTCCACTATACACCAGCCTGTGATTAGCGGTGTAGTATGGAATAGTGTCATGCGACCTGGTGGTGTCATAGCCGGTCAGTTCCCCATCCTCGAACCGCTTTTCATAATCTTCTGCATAGGCCTCTTTACCATGGGCAAAAGACCGCTGTATGCACCTGCCTGAGGGTGTGTAATACTTGGCTATTGTAAGTCTTAATGCTGCCCCGTCTGGCAGATCATACTGCTGTTGCACCAATCCCTTGCCATACGACCGCCTGCCAATAATAATGCCTCTGTCCCAGTCCTGAATGGCACCCGCAAGGATCTCGCTGGCTGAAGCGGAATTTTCATCAATGAGTATAGCCAGTTTGCCTTTATCAAAAGATCCGTTTTCCTTAGAGCGGTATTCTACTTTGGGGGAGTGTCCACCTTGAGTATAAACTACCAGTTTGTCATTATCAAGAAAGGTGCCTGCTATCGCTGTGGCTGTCTCCAGGTATCCTCCCGGATTATCCCTGAGGTCAAGTATAAGTTGACGGGCACCTGATTCCTGAAGTTTTTTAAGCGCATCTTTGAATTCAGAAGTTGTCGTGGCGCTGAAACGGTTTATTTTTATGTAGCCGGTCTGGTCATCTAGCATGATGCTTGCATCTATGCTGTAAGTTGGTATGGCGCCTCGTGTAATGGTCACTATCCTGACCGGATGATTGTGCGGTCTGACCATTACGGGTACAGTAGATTGGGCAGGCCCTTTTAGCAGGTGCGAAATTCGCTCGTTACTGATTCCTACGCCGGCAATCAGGCTATCCTTTACTTTAATAAACTGGTCGCCTATTTCTATCCCGGCTTTGTTGGCAGGTCCGTTGTCAAAAACCGAAGTGACAGTTAGGGTATCTCTGATAATAGAAAACTCTATGCCTATGCCCGAGAAACTGCCCTCAAGATCATCATTAATATTCTCCAGATCCTCAGCGGGTATGTATACAGTATGCGGGTCAAGCGATTTAAGGATTCCTGTGATGGCATCCCTATACAACAAATTGTCATTTATCGTATCTACATACTTTTCATTTACAAGATCTATAAGTTCATCCAGGCGATCATTACGTGTGATGACAGTTGAAAGATCGCGCTTATTACGCAGGGTGTCGTGCAGATTAAATCCTAAAACCATACCCATGACCAGCACCCCTGAACAAAGCAGGGGTAACCAAACACGCCATCTTTCTTTAGGATTTTCGTTCACGAATGAAAAGCTATGCAAAAATAATGGATTTCCCAGCTAAGGGGTATTGCAGTTTCAAACAAGCAAAAACCAATAATGTCCCTGATTTAACTGGCGTATCAGGTTGGCTCTATTTGTTGATATTTATCCTTAGTTGCTATCCAATACAAGACGGAATCCAAAATTCCATTGTCTGAGGTTGGGTTTAACCATACTGCGTGCCGCTGCCCTGCATGCGGTGCTGTTATCAAGGTAAGAGCCGCCACGCAATACTTTTTTCTCTCCCCTGGCTGGCCCTTTGGGGTCTATTGCATCAATGGTTTTGCTGTAAGTATCCGGAGCATACCAGTCAGAGCAAAATTCAGCTACGTTTCCTCCCATATCAAAGATACCCAGTTCGTTAGGTAGTTTTTCGCCTCCAGGATGAGTGGTGCCATTTTCCTTGCCAAACCAGGCAACTTCACTCAATTTATTACTACCCGGATAATCCAGATTTTTGGAGTACTTACCACCTCTTGCAGCATATTCCCATTCGGCCTCGGTAGGTAGCCTGTAGTGCTTGCCGGTTTTCTCATTCAGCCTTTTTATTAGTTCCATGACTTCGTCCCAGCTAAGCTTTACAACAGGGCAGTTATCACAGTCTTTATTGCCGTAATCAGATCCCTGGTATGGAATAGGCCTTATCCCCATTAGTGAACGATATTGCCCAAGAGTGAATTCGAATTTACCGATGTAAAAACTACTGACACTTACCCTGTGCAGTGGCTTTTCATTATCAAATTCCTCGGTTAAGTACCTGTGGTCATCACAGCCCTGGAAGTAGCTGCCGCCTTTTACAAATATCATCTGGATATTCTTATAATCCTGGCACAAACCCTGAACGCTCATTAATATCAGGGCAATGAATAATGCTGTCTTCTTCATAACTATAGCTACACTGGTTCTATGTATAAAAGATAAAATATAGGCGAATATACTAATTCTTAGCCGCAAAAATAACCCGATAGCCTCTTACTTTAACAAGAAATTGGTTCTGAAAGCCTGTAGATTGATAAATTACTCCAGGGAGCACATTGCCGGATGGATGTTTCTGAATGTTACATTCATTTGCCGGCAAAGAACCGAAGAATGGTGGATGATTTTTTAAGAAATTGTGCTTATAATGATGACCCACCTGCCGGTAATAGGGTGATGCATTGACAGTATTAGATTGCAATACATGTATGCGTGTGTTATATATGTATGTAGCTACAGTGGCTAAAAAGCACTCCGGTTGCGATTAAAAAGCGCATGAATGATGTCTCCTCCCAAATCGAAAAAAGTTTAGTGAAAGACATTTCACCAAACCCTTTACCTGAGTACACTACAACTGGTTTTATCAACTATTTTTCAGCAGATAGCGGCTCTTTTGTTTCAGGATCGGTTCCGGTATGCTCCTCTATTTTGTCCACCATAAGTTCCCCTATTTTAATAACCAGGGACATAGAGAAAGCAAAAATCAGTATTACAGCGCACATATAACACCTCCGTTTTTTTGGTTTACAATACCAGATGGCTAAAAGGGAATTACCAATTGCCCCCTAAAACAAATGAATGAAAATATCGTGCCAGATTTGACATTTAGTTGAAAATCAGCAAAATATTTTTTATTGGTGAGTCCAAATCTTAGCGGAAGACAGAATAATTGGGTTAAATCCTGCCCATTCTTTTCATCACTTTTTCAATGTCTTCAGGCAGGTCTATGCAATGGCTTTCGAAACTGGTTAGTATGCATTTGATTTTAAAACCATGTTCCAGCCAGCGAAGCTGTTCTAAAGATTCTGCTTTTTCGAGAGAGGAAACAGGTAATTTGGTTATTTGTTCCAATATATCCTTACGGTAGGCATACATGCCCACATGCCTGTAGTAGGCATGGTGGTTGTGCCAATCGTTTTGCTCCACTCCCTTAATAAAAGGAATTACCATACGGCTGAAATAAAGCGCTTCCATCTTATCGTTCAAAACGATCTTCACTTCTCCCTGATCAAACAGTTCTTCATGAGTGTTCACCCTGATCATCTGGGTGGCAAGTTCTACCTTATTATCTGCTAGGGCAGCAGCTATTTCATCTATCTGGGCTGGATTAATAAAAGGCTCATCTCCCTGAATATTGATAACATATTGGTAATCGCCTTCCAGTTGCTGTATCGCATCCCAGCAACGATCGGTTCCGCTGGGATGATGGGCGGCAGTCATAACAGCCTTACCGCCAAAAGAAGTAACATGCTCAAATATCCTGTGGTCATCGGTAGCTACTACAAGGCAATGTAAGGACTTACTTTTTAATGCCTCTTCATAAACCCGTTGAATCATACTTTTTCCCTGAATATCAATCAGCGATTTTCCCGAGAAACGGGTGGATGCATACCTTGCAGGAATAATACCGGCGATCATTGTATATTTTTAATTATTTCAGAACCTATGAGTGTATAAAATGTTGTAGTCAATGTATCCCGCTCGGTAATATAATCTCTGTAATTGTCAGACCACATTACACGATGCATGATCGTATTATTGTACTGGCCGGTTAAGCCAATCAGCAATTCAACAGCCTCTCTTATGCCATTATCGCCACCGTTACAGGAAGTAATGTAATCGGCCAGTTTTTTCTCCTTAACCAGCTTCGTGAACATCGGATTGCTATCCCTGCCAATCATGATACGCAAGCCACACAATTCAGCAATCGAAAGATCAAGAATATCATCAAAGAAAAAAGCCACCTCATGTGGCTCGATTGCATGGACATTGCACAAATGATGCAGCGCTTCTTTTTTATTCTTTATCTTGAAGTAAGCTCCCTGAAAATGCTCCCTTTTGGCAAGTGTAAATGAAGCCTCATTTTTTTCGCCCGATATAATTGCTGCAACAGGGTTTGTACCCTTTCTCATGAAATAGTTGTACCTGAGCATATTGATGCCCATAGAATCTACTTCATTGAAAGGACTGGAGCCGCCGGCATCTTTGAACCCATTGTTGAAAACACCGTCCCAATCGAATACAAATGCCTTTATCTTAAGCATCTTTTCAAGGATAACTTCCGGTTTGGTGAGGAAGCTACCCTTGAAAAGATCTTGTATGTTGTTAAACTCAGTTTCCGGCATTTTGCAATTGGGCTGAAGAACGATTAGTACCTTTTAAGATCCTGGATATCGAGCATGCCTGCCGGTTTACCATTATCGGTAACCAGTATGGTGTCTACATTCATTTTCTTAAACAATAAATTGGCATCATTGAGTAATGCATTACCCTCAATGCTGATCGGCGTTTTGAAATCCATGCTGCCGATTTTCATATCAAGGATATGCTCGCCATCTTTCTGCAGCAGGCGGCGAAGGTCGCCATCTGTAAACACGCCCTTTACATTGCCATCGGCATCTACAACAGTAATGGCGCCAAACCCGAATTCAGTCATTTTTACAATTGCATCCTTAAGATTTGAATCAGCAGTTACAACCGGATTCAAACCATTGATAGCTTCTTTTACCTTAACGGTCATCAACCTTGTATCGCTGAGGAATTGCTCTGTACCAATGGTTGTGAAATTATTTTCAGTAAGACCTTTCAATATTTTCAATGGTACAGTAATAGTGTGTACCCCTATGTTGATTGCATTGCGCACATGCTCGGTAGTACGTACAGAACTGAACATGATTTTGGAATCATAGCCATAATGATGAACAGCTTCAACACACTGCTGTACCAGGGCCAGCGCATCGTGCCCCTGATCCTGCAGGCGGCCTACCAGCGGACAAACATAGCTTGCTCCTGCATGCATAGCCATATAGGCCTGTTGCAATGTATATACCAGGTGTACATTCACCATCAGATCTTGTTTACGCAACATATTGCAGGCGCGTAATCCCTCAAGCGAAACAGGTATTTTGAATACAGTCTTCTTTGGGTCAAGGCCCAGGTCCAACTGACGGTGTGCTTCCTTTACTACATCTTCAGCCGTATTGCCCAATGCCTCGATTTGAAGTACAGGTACCATTTTCGAAAGTTTCACAATAGTACTGTCTACATCCATTATGCCTTCACGTTGCATAAAGGTTGGCGTGGTTGTCAAACCATCAAGGAAACCTAATTTGAAGCCTTCTTCAATTTCTTTGAGGTTTGCCGAATCGAGATATAATTCCATGTTTCGTTTTTTATGTTTGAATAATCGATGAATAATGTGATTAGTTTCTGTATTTTACTTCAATAGCATGCAATTCAAGCAGCGGTTTTAAAAACTCTTCGAGCGCATAAACACTCAACTGGCTTGCCGCATCACACAATGCTTTTTCCGGATCAGGATGTGTTTCTATAAAGATACCATCTACCCCGGAAGCTACACCCGCACGGCTTAATACCGGTAAAAATTCCCTTGCACCGCCTTTTGCATCTGCACTTGGGATACCATATTTGCGAATAGCATGGGTAATATCAAAAACTACCGGATAGCCTATTCTTTCCATATGGTAAAAACTACGAGGATCGACAACCAGGTCGTTATAACCCATAGTATAGCCCCGCTCTGTAAGTATGATCTGGTCATTTCCCGACTCGATACATTTGGCCACCGGATGTTTCATATTATCTGGTGCAAGGAACTGACCATGCTTGATATTGATAACCTTACCTGTTTTTGCAGCAGCTACCATCAGGCCCGACTGCATGCACAGGTAGGCAGGTATCTGCAGTACATCACACACCTCAGCTACAGGAGCCGCATGCTCAGGATAATGAATATCAGTGAGCAAGGTAAAACCAAATTGCTCCTTAATTTTAGCCAGTATTTTCATTCCCTCAACAAGTCCCGGCCCATCATAATACTTCAGGCTGCTCCGGTTGTCTTTCAGGAAGGATGACTTGTAAATAATAGGGATGTTAAGTTTGGCACTGACTTCTTTCAGCTTTTCGGCTGTTTTCATCATAATGCTTTCGTTTTCTATCACACAGGGGCCTGAAATGAGAAACAACTCATCAGCACCACAATTTATATTGCCAACCTTTATCTTCTTTACACTCATAATCTAAGTTTAGTAGTACCACAATGTGCCAGTCCGTTGAAGAGTGGCACATCTATTACATTCGTTTATACAAATCCTTAATTGTATCTAAAGTTACTTTTTCTTTCCAGTTTGTGCCAATTGCGTGATTCCACATATGAGGCAGATTGTAGGCTACTTCAGCCATGGCGGTGATCTCCTGCTCAGTCCAGCCTTTGCTAAGCCCCTGTGGCAGATTTACATTATGCTGTGCCAGCATTTGTTTCAACTCTGCTACGCCCTCGCCATAGTAATCTTCCAGATGCTGAAACGCAAGGCAGTTCGCATAACAATGCTTTTCACCAAAGATCTTGGATAATCCGTAAGATAATGCATGACATACGCCCACTTCAGAATAAGTGAGACTAAGTCCGCCCATCATGGAGGCCACCATCAACTTATCATCGTTTTCCGCTGTTTGTCCTGCTCCTGGCCCAAGATATATCTCGCGGCAAAGTTTCAATGATTGCTCTGCATAAGCATGACTATACGCATTGTTAAGAATACCATTCTCTGATTCTATGCAATGGATATAAGTATCCATACCTGTGTACAACCATTTGTCAACGGGTACTGATGCGATTAATTCAGGATCAAGAATAACCTGATTAAATACTGTCCAGTCGCACTTCAGGCCTAATTTTTTCACTGGCCCCGTAAGCACTGCTGTCATTGATACTTCAGCTCCTGTACCAGAAATAGTGGGCACGCCAAGATGGTAAATGCCTGGCTTCTTAATCAGGTTAAGACCCTGGTATAAAGTAGAAGAACCCTCATTGGTAAACATCAGTGATACCGCTTTGGCAATATCCATAATGCTGCCACCACCTATACCTATTACTCCGGCTGGTAATCCTTTATTCGCCAATACTTCATCGCGCAGTTCATCTATCTGCTCTGTAGTTGGCTCGTGCGGATCAACATCTATAAACTTAACTACATCCTGCGGCATAGCAGGCAGGCGGCTTTCAAGTTCCTTTCCTTTAAAGTAGTTATCAACTACAAAAAGAAAAAAGCCATCGTTTTCGTTCCTTTTTTCAGCAAGAATACTTTCCATCATGGAAAAACTTCCCCTGCCGAAAACAACTTTATCTATGTTCTTAAAATTCTTATGCATATCGGATGCTTATCAATATAAAACTGCATACTAGGCCATAACCGGCATTGCTTTGCGTGCACAGGCGGCAATGTTATTTGCCAGTGCCGTAACGTCTTCTTCTGTCCATGTACACCTGATACCAAACGAAATCAGCCTGCCGATTACTTCCTGCGATTTAGGCAGGTCAAGGTTCAGATAATCCTGAGGTACTCCCAAAACTTCTACCGGCAACTTAGATACTGTGTTCAATTTTTTTAAATGATCCCATTGGTTAATGAAATGGTACATATTCGTGTACCAGTAATTAAATCCACCGATGCCTGCTTTATTAAGTTCGTCAACAGTCCGTTTTGCTGTTTCGGTATCAGGTAAAAGTAAATTAAGGAATGTTGCTGAATCACCAGCGGGATCTGCCAATCTTGCGAACGAAATACCTTCGGTCTTTGAAAGGATGTCGATAAACATCTTCTTGTACTTACGATTGACCTCACGTATGTGTGGTACTTTTCTGGTTTGAGCCAAACCAACCGCCGCATGCAATTCACTGATGCGGTAATTAAACCCAAGTACAGGATGCGGCTCCATGCCCCTGTTATTTCCTACATGGCTATGTCCATGGTCAGAATAGGCATCAGCAAGTATATAGGTAGATTCGTCATTAGTTATAAATACACCACCTTCTCCTGCTGTAGCTATCTTGAAAAAATCGAAAGAAAAACTGCCTGATTTTCCAAACAGCCCTACCGAAGTTCCTTTGTATGAAGCGCCGAAAGCCTGCCCCGCATCTTCTACCAGTATCAGGTTGTGTTCCTTTACCACTTCCATAATACCATCCATCTCAGCCATTGTGCCACACATGTGCACAAGGCAAATTCCCTTGGTTTTTGGGGTAAGTACTTTTCTGATACCTTCAGCGCTCAGGCACAGGGTTTCATCTATTTCCGCGAATACAGGCTTGGCGCCTACGAACAATACAGCTTCTATACTGGCTATAAAAGTAAATGGGGGGCAAATTACCTCATCTCCGGCTCCTATGCCTGCCGATGCCAGGGCTATTGCAATAGCGGCTGACCCATTTGATACAGCAAGCGCATAGTTAGCTCCGGTAATTTTTTTTACTTCCGTTTCAAATTCACGGGCTTTCCATATTCCGTTTCTCTGCTGGTCATGGTTATACCTGAAAAGCATACCTGTTTCCAACACATCATTGATTTCTTTGCGCTCTTCGCTGCCGAATAATTCTGTTCCTGGCATTATGCAAAATTTAGAGTGCAAAAGTACGGTTTATAGATTTATTAAAGGTTAAAGTTAGTATGATTTTAGGAGGGAACATTTTCAGACAACCAGTTTGCTAGTTATGATTTAAATTAATATTCGTATCTGCATTTTGTATGGTCAATTCGATATTATCAGACGTATTTCCTGAAGAATCTTTCGGCATTATAAACAGGTAAATCTGAAAAATAAAAATCGTCGGTGTCATTGCTCACAATACAAGTGCAGTTGGCATGTAATGCAGCATAGTATTGCAGGCCATCTTCAAAATCATGAACCTTCTTATTTTTCATTGCCGATACGGCCTCGCGTTGTCCACATTCCACTATTTCAAGATGTTCAACCAGGAGGCCTATTTTATGTTTCGCCTGAGCGGCTCCATGTTTTTTCCCGGCAAAATAAAAGGCTATAGCAAGGCAAATATTAGTAGTTACCAGCTTTACATCCTTCTGTTCTTCCATCATACTCAAAATCCTTGATGTGAAGGTATACTGAGGATATTCCTTATTCAGAACTGAAATAATAATATTGGCGTCAAGAAAAAACTTCATTTTTTGCTGTTGTAATATTCTTTCTTAATGTCTTTGCGTTTTTTGGGAGTAATGTATTCAGCCTCTCCTTCCGATAATGTCATTACCCAATGAGACACGGGTATGTCTTCAATTTCGCGGTAGCCTCCTGATGTGGCTTTACGTAATAGTATCTCTGTAAGCCGGCTCAGGCTGATACCTTTGCTTTCGGCATATTCTTTTGCCTTGTCTATTATATTTGCATCAAAGCTTAATGTTATTTTCGAGTCCATCTTGCTTTTTTATACCACAAAGATATTATTTCTATACGTACAATCGAATTTTTCTCTCTACTTTTTCATTTTTTTACCACCTGATCCCGGAATTATGCCTGCAGCCATCCTTCTTTTTCTATTGCGGCCATAATTGAATTGGTGGCCCCGATATGTAGTTGCATAAACTGCATTATGGAATTACTTATTGAATAATAATATTCGGTATCTTCTATCAATTTCCTGAGTATTTCCCTGCATTCAGATGTATTATTAACCGGGAATACGAGATTCAGTGAGGCCAGCATTTTTGCTTCTACAAATTTCTCATAGATAGGCCCAAAGATAACAGGCAGTCCAAATACTGCTGGTTCCAGTATATTATGAATACCTCCTTTTTTAAATCCGCCACCTATATAAGCAATGGTTCCATAGGCATAAAGACGGGAGAGCATACCAATATTATCTATAACAAGCACTTTCTTACCATTGCCTGCATCGCCTTTCTCCAAATCGGAATAGAGCAAAGCCTCATTTCCAAATTGCTGTTTAATTCTGTCAATATGTGCGGGGTCAATTTCATGTGGCGCCAGAATCAATTTCCAATCTGATGGCAATAAGTCCATACACTTTATCAATACATCCTCATCGCCTGGCCAGGTGCTACCGGCAATAAGTACCTTATGATTGAGTATATATTGCTCTAAAGGAAGGATTTTTGTCGCATTTTGGGCAATAGTTGCAACGCGATCAAAGCGGGTGTCTCCTGAAATAAGAATTGGCGTGCTTAAACCTAATTCAGTCAGTGCTTTTCCTGATGACTCATCCTGCAGGAAAAAATAGCTGAAACAGCTTAGCATATCTCTGAAAATTGCGCCATACCACTTAAAAAAAGGCTGTCCATTGCGGAATGCCCCCGAGACAAGTAATGTTGGAATTTTCCGTTTTTTTAACCGGGCCAGGTAATGATACCAGAATTCATATTTCACAAACAGAACAAGTTCCGGCTGTAAAAGATCAATGAACTGGCGGGCATTATCTTTGCTATCATGAGGCAGATAGAATACATAGTCGATCTGGTTGTTTTTCCTGATTGCCTCATAACCTGATGGTGAAAAGAAAGTAATAGCTATTTTATGCCTGGGGTATCCTCCTTTCAGTGCCTCAACCAGTGGCCGTGCCTGCTCGAATTCACCAATAGAAGAACAATGAATCCATATTCTATTCTCATCAGGCTTAAGTGCAGCTGACATCAGCGCCTGCCAGTCTTTTCTACCATCAATCCATTTTTTTGCTTTGGAATTAAATAAAGAATAAACCCGGATTACAGATGCATAAAGCTTTAAAAAGAAATTATACAGCAATAAAAATATCCCCCTGTTTGGCAATATCTCCCCAATTGAATCTCCTGCAATATTTACAAACGGCTTACCTTTATTCATACTGCTATTACTGTATTAGCTATATTAAGTTGTGCTTTGGTGTATAAAAGTACAATATTCCCAGCAAGAGATCATTTGAATGGAAACTAAGGAACGAAGAAAATAACTCCCACCATCTTACTCGTTCTATTACCTCGTTCATTTTCATTTTTATTTGTCTCGGTGCGTTCCATTTTTATTTCGTTGTAAAAATCTTAAAATAATTCATTATTCGCAGATAGAGCTGCGCTCGTGCCCTTGCGGGCATGCCTCATAAAACATGCCTTCGCTAAAGCTATGGCAGTTAATAAAAGAAAAATAACTTCGCAATATGGTGGAACTTATTTCATTCTCGTTCCTAAGGGCTAATGGAGAAATTGGAGAGATGCCCTGGATTCTTTATTTTTAGAGAAACTTAACACTAGTTGGGTGAAGGCCATGTAGCTTTCGTAAAATAAATTTCCCTTAATTTTATCTATCATTAATATGCTATTGATTTATGAAACAAACTATTCTCCCATTTCTACTTGTTATTTTTTCGGCAGCAACCGCTAAAGATAATGTATCAATACATGGCCATATTCAAAATCAGCTTGCCGATAGTATTGTGGTGTCCTATAGCCTTACGTCAATAAAATATGAACCTATAGGACAGTCCTCGCGATTAGTGAATGGAGATTTCAGATTGTCATTTAGCGTTCCCGATGGGTATACCAATCTCACTATCACGAATGGTGGCGAACAGACCGAAATTTATGTGCAGCCAGGTGCTGATCTTACTTTAACTGTAGATGCTGGCAACTTTGATAGTACAATACACTATGAAGGCACGGGTAATGAGATTGCCAACTTTATGGCTAAATGTGTACTGGAAAAACATGTTGGGCATTACGTCAACCAGCGCGCCCAGATGCTTGCCAATAAAGATCTTGAACCATATAAAGTTGCTTTGAAAGAATTACAGGAAAGTGAGTCGGCATTTATTGAAAAAAATGGCAACAGTCTGCCCCCATCTTTTAAAGAATATCTCAACAAAAGCAACCAATACAACATTTATTACACCATGCATATGTATCCTCACAGGCGGGAGGAAAGCCAGAAAAAAAGCAGCAATGCCAAATCTATTTCGGCCGAAAACTATGCAGTAATAGACGACATTCCCGCAAGTTTTGATGATAAGTATCTGAATATGAGTGAATACCAGGCATACCTCAAAAATTTTTACATGATGAGAGTGCTCGCAGAAAACGCGCGGAATGATGTGAAAATTGAAGTCAGTGCGATAATGGACACTGTTTTTGCACGAGCATACCGGGAAATGCCGCCGCTGTCGGCTGAATATTTTGTTGGAAACAGGATGTATAACTCAATGCAGCGTACCCCCATCGGAGAAATATTGAGGGAATATGATGGGTATAAAAAACATTTTCCGAAAAGCAAAAATCTCCCTATCCTTGAAAAAGCTATTGATGGCAGAAGGTTGATTGGGGCTGGCAAGCCGGAAATTGATTTTGATATCACAACGCCTGAAGGCAGAAAGATGAAGCTATCTGATTTAAAGGGGAAAGTTGTCTATCTGGATTTCTGGTCACGGGGATGTGTTCCTTGTATAAACGAAATGAAGGATGCAAAAAAAGTCAGAGACCATTTTAAAGATAAACCGGTGGCTTTTGTTTATGTGAGTGAAGATGAAAATGATAGTGTCTGGAGAATGGCAATAAAGCAATTTGAAATCGATGGCATAAATACCCGTCTGGATAAAGGAAAGACTTCAGAACTGGTGCAAAAATATGAGGCAGGCTCTATACCTTGTCACTTTCTGATAGATAGAGAAGGGAAATTTGCCAAAGTTGAATACGTGGAAAGCCCCTCTGAAAAAGAAAAACTGATTGGGCAGATCAAGAAACTACTGGAATAGATAATAACGCCAGATAACAGAGTACATAGTTATTTTGTAATAGCAGTTTTGTCGCTTTTGCTGTTTTCCAGTAAAAGCGTGTTTTTTTCAAAAAAATGGATTTCACCACCAGATCGAACAATTAAACCGTTCTGCCATTATCTTTGCCTTATGAGTAAGGAAATTGTAGTGAGCGGTATTCGCTCAACAGGATATCTGCATCTGGGCAATTATTTTGGTGCAATACAGAATTATGTATTGATGCAGGATAATTATGATTGTTTCTTTTTTGTGGCCGATTACCACTCATTGACCACACATCCTAAACCTACCGAATTAAAGCAAAATGTTTTCAGGGTAGCTGCCGAAAATATTGCCAGCGGACTGGATCCTGAGAAAGTAGCATTATATGCCCAGAGCGATGTGCCCGAAACTGCTGAATTGTACCTGATACTGAATATGCTGGCCTACATGGGGGAACTAGAGAAAGTTCCCACTTTTAAAGACAAAGTAAGGCAACAACCGGATAATGTAAATGCCGGGCTGCTCACATATCCTGTTCTGATGGCGGCAGACATACTGCTGCACAAGGCTGTAAAAGTGCCCGTAGGCAAAGACCAGGAGCAACACCTGGAAATGGCAAGAAATTTTGCCAGCCGTTTCAACGCCCGCTATGGTGATTTCTTCCCAGAACCACAGGTATTCAGGTTTAACCATGAGGCGGTTAAGATTATGAGCCTGGATGGTGAAGGCAAAATGAGTAAAAGCGAAAACATCAATGCAACCATATACCTGAGCGATGAGGATGATGTAATAAGGAAGAAGATAATGAAGGCGAAAACTGATTCAGGGCCGACAGAGCCTAATTCTGTGATGCCGGAGTATATTCAGAACCTGTTTTTACTGATGTCCCTGTGCTCTAAACCTGAAACTGTGGAAAGCTTCAGAAGCAACTTCAACAATTGCAATATCAGGTATGGCGACATGAAGAAGCAACTGGCTGAAGACATGGCTACTTTCGTGGCCCCCATAAGGGAACATGCTGCCGAGTTGCAGAAGGACGAAGAAAAACTACGTAAAATACTGAAAGCAGGCGCTGAAAAAGCCAGGGAAAGCGCATCGAAAACCATTGAGGGCGCACGCAAACTGATAGGTATCAATTACTACTGATAGTTGATCTTCGATTTTCCTGCTGGCTAAACCAACCTGGGCAATAGAGTAAAAGATGGGGCAAAACCATTAAATTGTGCATGAAATGAAAGTGGCGTTTGTACAAGATTGGTTTAATGCAAATGGCGGCGCAGAAAAAGTGGCTGGGGCAATATTGGATATATATGATAAAGACGATCTTGCCATTTATGCCCTATTCGATAAGTTTCCGGCTGAGGCACGTAATGAGCTATTAAACAACCGGCCGGTTCATACTTCTTTACTTCAGCACATTCCTTTCATTGCCAGAATTTACCGGTACTTTCTGCCTGTTATGCCGTGGCTTATGTCCAGGTTCAGGCTAAGGGGGTATGATATGGTTATCTCCACATCGCATGCTGTGGCAAAAGGGTTTAATGCAGATAAGGGCACTTTGAATATTTGCTATTGCCATACACCGCTTCGCCCAATATGGGATATGTATGATGACTATGCTGCCAGCCATCCTATGGGTGGGTTTTTCCTTTACCGATCCTTTGTCAATTACCTCAGGCGATGGGATGTTGCAACCGCCCGCAGGGTACATTACTTTATTGCCAATTCAAAACACATACAGCAAAGAATAGAGAAGAGCTATGGCCGGCAATCAACGGTGATCTATCCACCGGTCAGGGTTGAAAAATTCATGCTTAACACCAGGCCCCGGAAGAACTATTACCTATGTGTGGGACGAATCGTGCCCTATAAGAAAATTGATTTAGTGGTGAAAGCATTCATGCAGATGCCTGATAAAAATCTGGTGGTAATAGGTGATGGTTGGGGCGCTGCAGCAGTTAATGAAATGATTAAGGATCATAAGAATATAGAGTGGCACGGATATAAAGACGATAACACCATGCTTCAATATATACAGGAAGCAAAAGCATGCATTTTCGCCGCCAAGGAAGATTTCGGTATAATGTGTGTAGAGGTGCAGGCTTGCGGCACACCTGTCATCGCGCTTAACTATGGCGGCTACAAGGAAACCGTGATAGCAGGCGAAACCGGCCTTTTCGTTGAACAGCAAACTGAACAGAGTATCATGGATGCGGTAATGCTGTTTGATAAAAGCCCGCTTACCAATCATACTACCATAAGAGACAATTCCCTTCGCTTTTCGGAGGCGCGTTTCAGGAATGAGTTTAAAGACTTTGTACAAAAGGCTAACCAGGAATTTCATAATGACTGATCTTAAAGTAACAGACCAATATTTAGCAAGGTTGCTTATGGTTTCCTTCTTCCTGCCTGCCAAACTCCAGGTAGTTGCGGTTATGCTTGCAAGTGTATATTTTATCATCAGGTCATTAATTAGCAGGCAACCAATTTCGCGTGCTGACTATCTTAATGCCTTTTTTATAGCCAGTCTTTACCTGCTTTACCTTGGTGCAATACCGCTCACTGAACCAGCATATAGGGGTGGGGTGCTGATACTTTGCAGCCGTAAGGCATCTCTTCTTATAGCGCCATTCCTGTTTGCCATTTCTGGAACTTACTTCCGCAATGTAATGCTTGGCCAGCGAATGTATTTTGTATATGCCTGCCTGCTTTCCTGCCTTGCGGCCAATGCCGGTTTTATCTATCATTACTATCTTGCTCATTCTGCGGCACATGGGTTATCGCACGTTGTCTACCGCATAGATTTTGAGTCGTTCACGGGCATTCACCCTACCTACATGGGTATGTACCTGGCATTTTCTATTGGTATGGTTTTGCTATCTCAGGATCTTATGGCGGGTATGAGCCGCACAATCAGGTTTATACTGTTCTATGTTCTGCTGGTGTGTTTATTGTCGTTGTTGGCCAAATCGGCAATTATAGCACTGGCTATCATGTTGCTTCATTTTGCCTATATAAAACGCTGGCGGCTCATGGCGTTCAAGTGGCATCTGGTGGCGATGGGCGTAGCTACTGCCCTGGCCTGTTACTTTGTTCCTTTTATAGCCCAGCGTTCGGCCGAGGTTATGTCTTTTCTGGGTATTGGGGCGCACAGCACAATACTGGATAATTCTATGTATGTGCGTAAGATGATCGTGGATGTAGATACCCGTTTGCTCAAGGCCAACTGGCTAACCGGAGTAGGCCCCGGACGGCTTTTGCATTTGCTTAAGGAGCGGTATTTCTTTTATTCCATCAACCACAACAGCAATGTGAGCTTTTACGATCCGCACAGCGAGTATATGTATGAGTGGCTTAGCTTTGGTATTGCCGGCATTGCAGTGCTGGTTACGGTATTGATGGCTCATGTACGCAGGGCGCTAACTGCTCACAATACACTATACCTCTATTGTCTCATCATCCTCATTACTACTTTTTTTACAGAGTCGGTACTGGCCAGGCAGCAAGGCGTTCTGTTCTATTCTGTGTTTACGTCGCTGTTCTTTTTCAGTTCTGGAGCGGAAAAACCAAAGGTTGAATAACTATGGGCTTACAGCTTTACCAACCTGATGATCTGCTGGCGGGTAGCAGCCGATGCCCTGAGCGTATATATGCCTGCAGGCAGTTGGGGCAGTGTTACATAAACAGGTGAATTGTAACCTTTGTACATATACTCATGCATGCTGAATACCTTACGGCCCTGCATATCAATAAGCTGAAAATCAACAAATCCATCATCAGCAGGATTGGCAGCAATTTTGAGATCGCTACCGAAAGGATTAGGTGTAGCAACTACCCAGTTGGCCGCGGTGAACGGAAGCGGCGTATCCTTAACATTCAGGATCTGCTCGGTGCAGATAAAATTGGCAACACCATAGCCCAACTGCACTCCGGGACTATTGTAAGAACTGGCGCACTTAATTATGGCCTGCCTTATCTCGTAGGGCGTAGCTGAAGGTTTAACCTGCCAAAGGCATGCTGCCCAACCTGCTATTTGCGGCGTAGATAGAGAAGTACCATCGGCCGAGTCACCGTATCCTGTGGGTGAGAAAATACTAGCTGAATGCCCCATGCCACACACATCTGGCTTAATGCGGCCAACTGCATTGGGGCCATAACCGGAAGAGGCTGCAGGTGTGCCTGTTCCATCTACCGAACCAATGGTGAGTGCGCTATCGGCATCGCCGGGTGTGAGTATATGTGTACCCCAACCTGAAATGACCGGATATCCATCATTGCCTGCAGTAGCTACAAACAGCATCCCTTTTTTGGTAGCCATATTGGCGGCTTTGGCACAAATGGTTGTTTTGCCATCAAGGTCGGTGGAGAAGTTTAGTCCGTAGCCAACCGGGAAATTGAAAATATCGTAGCCCAGTGATTCGGTTATTACATCAGCGCCAATACTGTCGGCGCGCTCTGTAGCGCACAGCATATTATCCATTTCCAGAACCTGATCGCCGGGCTCATATTCGCTCACATAGAGTGCATAACTTGCCAATGGTGCAGCGCCTACGAAAGTGCCCGGAGTATATCCCGCTATAGTTGACAATACATCTGTGCCATGGTGGCTCGATATAAAGACATTGGTTGTATCATAAACGAAATTGAACATGTCCACTACTCTGCCTGACTGCCACATACTGTCGAAACCCGGATGTGTATTGGTATTGACGAAGCCTGCATCCAGCACAGCTATCAGCATGCCCTGGCCCAGCAAACCCAAATCCTTGAGGTAGTTGCCATTTACTATCTGGGTTTGTGCCCATGTAAAGCCATAGTAACCTGCATCGGCGCTGGTGTTTTTTTGTACGGGCCGGGTTGCTGTTGCATTACCGGACTCATGAGCGGGTCTGTGATGGAGATCGGAGCTGTAGTAGGCCACCACCTGCACATTGCTTATAAAAGATTTGCCTGACAGGTTGAGAATAGCTGTAGAATCGTGCAACAACACCATACACATATTGAGCCAGCGCGAAGTGCCATGTAAAACACCTCCGGTAAGGGTAAGCACACTATCTACATATACAGCATTCACAGGCAGATCGGTACTATCGATAGCTATGTCCTGAGTGGCCCTGCGTGCCAGCGCCCTGGGCGACAAATAGGCCGACGGACTTGTTAAGCTGAAAGGTGTATTATTCTTATCGGTGAAAGTGATCTGGAAAGCATATTGTTGTGCTATTGCCGGACGGCAAACAAAACAGGCAAGTATTGCCCACAGCACTAACACCTTTCTGCACATAAAATTAGTTGTAGTCTATAGCCCTCATGATAACGCTATAACCATTCCTGTTCTGCGACGTATCGAACATATGGAAGGTATAGTGTGTCCATTCTTTATAGATCATGCCTACACCGTAAGCATAAACCTCTTTGGCGTAAGTATGAAAACCTGCCTGATTGGAATCAACTGCCTGATAGTTAATATCCTGGTTACATTCATTGATGGTAACTGTGTTGTCGAACTGAACCAGCCCGTTAAAATAATTGAGCGGATAACTCTGATAAGTATAGTTCCAGTCTTTCAGGTAAGAGAACATTGAATCCTGTACCTCTGCATACATATTGCCTTTCCAGGTAACACCATTTGAAATAGGGAAAGTCATTTTTAAATACTGGGTGCGATCCTGTGTGTATAATAAGCCTGTAGCAGTAGGTGTAATCAATATTACGCTTGTACCAATCCAATCGCCGCCATCATAAGGCCTGCTGTAAACATCCATAATGTAAGACAGCTTTCTGTTAACGGTATAGGTATCGGTAATTACATATTTCATTTCAGATTTCACCTCGTAACGGGTACCGGCCTTACCGAAATAGTAAACAGAATCAACAGCATAGCGCACATATTTACCGAGTTTAAGCGGGAAATAATTGCGTGTTATATCATCAGTACTCAAAGTGGACTTATTGCAAGACATAAAAGAGGTGAAGCAAATAGCCACCAACAATAATATAGGTAAAATCCTTTTGACCATACGATTCAATCTGCCGTTAATTCACAAATATAATTAAAGAAACGAAAATAGTTAAAATAACTTAGAAAAAGGGTATAATTTAGGGAAAACCCCAAACCCCTCCCGTTGAAGAAACGGGACCTTGTTCCGGGGGAGTATGTTGGAATCAGATTTTCAACGAAATAACTTTGGTCGGCAAAGATCACTGACTAATCCTGTTTTTTGTTTACTGCTTTTTAGAATTGCACACTGGTTTTCAAATAATTTCTTGCACAATTTTTTATTGGTAATCAGGCGATTAGGTTGTTGAAATTGCGCATTATTGCTCAGCGTGTGCAAAAATGTCTGAATCAGAATTTTCTGAATTTCGGGATTAGCAGAATTTAAAAAGCTTAGTCCTGAAATTGGTTTAGGATTTGTTTGATATTTTGTTTTTTGTTTACTGCTTTTAAGAATTGCACACTGCGCAAAAAATATTTTGTTGCACAGTTTTTTATTGAAAATCAAGCGATTAGCTTGGAATAATTGCGCATTCTTGCTCAGCGTGTGCAAAAATGTCTGAATCAGAATTTTCTAAATTTCGGGATTAGCAGAATTTAAAAAGCTTAGTCCTGAAATTGGTTTACACTTTGGTTATGTAATCCTGTTTTTTGTTTACTGCATTTGACTGAATAAGTTATGTGATTTTAAACACAAGGGACACTGAGGAGGACAATGGGCACTATAGGGGCTGATAATTGGTTAAGTTAGGAATTGCGACTTTGATGCTCTTGTATAATCCTTCGCCTTGGTATATAATATATAAATATCGCGCAATGTGATTTGTGGTTAGCACAAAGCTAAGGGGGAATATTGAATTTAGCCGGGAGAATTTCTATGACAGTACGCTTTCTGCACTATGACAGATCGCTGGCGATCTGTCATAGAAAATAGTTTGCAGGACTGGTAAGGGTTTGAGGGTATTTTGGGGTGTTTTTGGGTAAACTTCTGGTATGATATAAAATTATTTGTGTTTGTGGTTTATATTATTTTAATATGCCACTTATTCCAGTTTTAAGCAGTATCGGCATTTACTGGTTTTATTCTTCCCTGTTAATCCGAACCTATTTATCCTTATGTGCCTGATAATTAATATGAATGATTGGCTACTGCTTTACAAATTTTTTCATCTCGGTTTCATTTATCCGGATGAAAAATACCCCTGCTGGTTGTATGCCACATTGCCCGGTGCTGATAAGCCAATACCCGAGCCAGCCCTGATTAAAGCATTGTTTTGTTTTGTTTATTCAGGTATGAGTAGTAATTTTAAGCAATAAATAGTTTTCTATGAAAAAGACTGCCTTATTCATCGGGTCATTGATCGTACTAACCTCTTTGCATGCCTACGCACAGGCTCCGGTAAAACGGTCGTTAAGAAGTCAGAATGCTACTGCCACCAGCCAGCCGACTGCAACAGTTGAAAATCGAACCACAGCCACCAGCCCGGCAACCGACGGCGCGCCAAGGGTAACTTTAGGAACTATTGAAACCACCACATCATCGCGCGAGAAAGTGCTGGCTTATCCAAGGTTGCTTGCGCAGGAGCTGGGCTGCGAAGTGAAAAGCTTCACCTTTACCATTACTGCGGGCGATAAAACATGGGGACCTGAAACCGTAAAAGACGCTGTATTTACTGAAGAAATAAAGGATAAGATAAAGGAATGGGAAGCGCCCAAGATAAGGATCAGTATTACCAATATACAGGTTAATTGCGGTGGTAAGGATGTAACCGCCCAACCAATTGAAATAGAATACGAACACTAGTTGAATAGCCAGAGGGGCTATTCAACCGGTTCATAAAATATCCTGGATTTTTAAAGGAAATTACTAAGTTGCTGCAATTACTTTGCAGGCTCGGGTGGGGTGATGTTGCCCATACCTATGCGGTAAGCTTCCGTCTTGAGGTCGACTTCCACACTTTCTGATGTTCCGGTAACTACGCCGTTCAATGCAGTGATCACGACATTTTCAGTCACCGTACCTTTCCTGGTTTCTTTGTTATAATTGAACTTTGTAGCCCTGGTAGTGAAATACCCGGGATTGGAAATGGTTACATTGTAGGCCATTACCGTACTCTCATTTTCGAACACGGTTGCGCTGTCGCAGGTAATCTGGTTGCCACCTATCTTAAACTGCACAGAGCCGTAATATTTGGTATCTTCTTTCTGTTTCCTTTTGCCTTCTTTGGGGGCTGCGGGCACGTTCACGGTTTTATCGGCATGCACCAGTGTCAGGATTCCATCATTTTCTTTATTTGTTTCTTCTTTTTTATCGGTTTGGGCATTACTGAATAAGGGCAGTAACAATAACAGAAAAACTACTTTCTTCATCTCGATTTTTTTTTAAAGATACAATGAAAACACAACCACAATAAGCATTATAAATATTTTAACTCTTGTCGATAGAGTAAGACCCGGCGCCCAGGAAGAAGCAACCTATGAACACAAAACAAAGTTCAATAGCCTCTGAGGATTCCAGGATACCCTTGCCCATGGCAAACAGGGCGGCGATAGCCACGATAAAATTAATGACCATAAGCAATGATACCATGCGGAACCATAAACCCAGCACACAGAAAATACCACCAATTGTCTCGGTAACCGCACACATAAAACCCCAGAATACCGGGAAGAAATGGATATGCAAATGCCCCATATTCTGGCCCAGGCTTTCCCATTTGGCAATGCCACCCGTGAGTTTGGGCAGCCCGTGCAGAAACATTAAAATACCCAGCCCGACCCTCATGGCAAAGAGGCCGAAGTTGCGGTAGTTACCCATTTGCGAAAATAAAGCCATCGGTTATTTGTTTATGGTAAAGATAGTTGAAAAGGAATAAATGGCAAGCTAACAGGAAACCAAAATTGCAGATGACTCAGGTGAAAAATCAGCACGTAAGAGGCAAGCGTAGCTTACTCAAACTATAGTAAACCTCAACACCTAAAGCGATTTAGGCTTCCATTTCAGTTCAGGAAATTTCTTTTTGCGCAGCAAAAAATAATCCCAGACTATACTGCGGCGGTAGATACCTTCTTCATTGCGGCCCGTTGATGCACTATGGGTTATCATTTGTTTGTTTTCGCGCCTGCGCTGCAGCCACTTGCCGAGGTCGCGGTAAAAATGAAAGTGGGCCTTGATAATGGTATAGGTTTGTTTGAATTCGCCGGTGAGTAAAAGCCTTAGCCCTGCTACGCCATCCAGTATCAACCGGAACGGGAACAACCACAACAGCTTGCTTCCCTTTTCATTTTTAATGAGCAGTATCAGGTTGTTCCGGAAGTTGTAATACAATTTTTGCGGACTGCCATAGCTGATAACGCTGCCACCCACGTGATAGACAATCGATTTGCCTACATAGCCTATTTTGTAACCGGCATTCTTGAGACGCCAGCAAACATCGACTTCTTCCATGTGGGCATAGAGGTCTTTATCCAGTCCGCCTACCTTTTCATATAGGTCGGCACGCACCATAAAGCAGCCGCCCGATGCCCAGAAGACCTCTATATTATCGTCATACTGGCCTTTATCTTTTTCGATATCGAAGAATATGCGCCCCCTGCAAAACAGGTAACCCAGGTTGTCCATGAAGCCACCACCGGCGCCTGCATATTCGAAAAACTCCCTGTCGCGCCAGTACCTTATTTTGGGCTGGCAGGCAGCAAGCATCTGGTCACGCTCCATGGCAGCATACAGCGGAGGAAACCAACCTTCGGTAACTTCGAAATCTGCGCTGAGCAGTACAAAGTATTTTGCCTTGATTCGCTTCAATGCCTCATAATAACCATTGGCAAAGCCATGGTTCTCATCGATCCTTAATGTTTTTATAGTCGGGAAGTTGTTTTGGACGTAACTCAGGGTATCGTCGGTAGATGCATTATCGGCCAGTATGACCTCGTAGCCGGTATGTGCTTCTTCAACAATTTTGGGCAAAAAGAGTTCGTGCCACTTTGTGCCATTGTAGCTTAATATTACAACGGCCGTATCCTTGTGGCATTCTATCATAGCGGAGAAATGCTATAGATTATTTATATTTTGGTTCGTAAAGAGTATTGTCCGGAACGGCTACGCCGTCGTTTTTCTGATATTTATGCTCGTACAGATTGTAGCAACCTGCCCAGGCAAAAATGAATAATCCGAAAAAACTCAATAAGAATAAAAAACGTGATTTTGAAGGCTTACTCAGCTCAATATCAGCAGGGTTATCAATTTCAAGCTCGTGGTTGTTCTGTTGGGTATCCATGAAGTATTTAAATTTCCGTGGCAAAAATAGTGGATTTCCCTCAAAATCATAATATTTTTACCAATCCATCGTTAACCGGGGGAAAGTATTATGCGCCAGTACCTGAATTGGAAAACTTATTTGTCGATTATGGCCCTGCTGATTGTGGGCGCCTCACTCTATTATACCAATCAACTGGCCGGAAAACTGGCTGATGAAGAACGGAAAAAAGTACAGGATGTAGCCAACGCCATCAAAAAAGTTATTATTTCCAATAATCCCCAGGAAACAGATTTTGCCTATAAAATTATTGAGCAGAACACCACAATACCACTTATCATCACCGACGAGCATAATGAAATAATATCCAGTAAAAATATAGACTCCACAAACTCGCTGAATCCTAAAACCGCGATGCATGATAAGTTATCGGAATTTAAAAGGATTCATGCCCCTATTGTAGCAGATTATGGCACGGGAAAACAATATGTGTATTATGGCGAATCTTACCTGCTCACCCAGTTGCGTTATTTCCCGTATGTGCAACTGGCCATTATTTTTCTATTTCTGATTGTAGTACTCATTACACTGAGCACGGCACATCGCAGCCTGCAAAACCAGGTATGGGTGGGCTTGTCGAAGGAAACCGCCCACCAGTTGGGAACCCCGTTAAGCTCTATTGAGGCCTGGCTGGAACTGCTGCGGGAGGAAAACCCGGACAGCGAGGCCGCCATGGAAATGCAGAAAGACCTGGACAGGCTGAAACTGGTTGCCGACAGGTTCAGCAAGGTGGGAAGCGCCCCGCAACTGGTAGAGGAGAACCTGGTAACTAAGCTGGAAGGCATAGTAGACTATATGCAGCGCAGGGCTCCTCAGAAGGTAACTATATCCCTGCACTTTACCGACCGCGATATTCCGGTGAATATAAGTGGCCCACTGTTTGACTGGGTAATGGAAAACCTGATTCGTAATGCACTGGATGCTATGGCCGGTAAAGGAACAATAGATATAACAGTTACCAATAGTCCCCAGCAGGTATGGGTAGATGTGCAGGACAATGGAAAGGGCATACCCGGCTACCAGGTTAAAAAAGTATTCACTCCCGGCTTTACCACCAAAAAGCGCGGCTGGGGACTGGGGCTATCCCTTTCGCGCCGTATAATAGAGAAGTACCATCATGGTTCTATTTTTGTAAAGCATAGCGAGGTGGGTAAGGGTACAACGTTCAGGATTATATTGAGGAGGTAGTGGCAAAAGGTCAAAGAGATAAATGGTTAATAAGAAGAAGGGCTGAAGGGTGAAATGGGTAAAACGATGAAGTGATAAAAGGGTAACCGGCATTTTTTTTCTTTTTTGAGTTATTTACCATTTTATCCTCAACCCTTTTAACTTTTTGCCTATCTTTGCACACCTCAATAAAATAAATGCGGCGATGGCGAAATTGGTAGACGCACTACTTTGAGGTGGTAGCGCCTGTAACGGGCATGGGAGTTCGAATCTCCTTTGCCGCACATCAACTTACAAATGGAACCCCGAAAAGGTTCCATTTGTGCTTTTTAGCAGGGTTATTACTTTTCCCTTACGAGAAATATTGTGCTGTCAACCGGCTGTAACTTTCCTGCTTCAGTTCTACGGGCAACCTTTAATATCAATCTACCTGTTTCATTGGCAGTAATCACATATTTATCATTGCTGCCGCTCAGTGAGCCGCCAGATGTGGTGACAACAATATCTTTTGGGGCAGTGCCGGCTACCCTGACGGTTATTGGCATTGGAACGCCTGCGTATATTATCTGTCCGCTATCGGCCTTAACAGATGCCAGCGCCTGCACTACCATGTAACAAACCATCACAGGGTAGCTATTAATGTAGCCCTGAGGATTCTGAACAGATATTTTTCCATCAAGAGTCTGCAAACCATTTCCGGTGGCCACGGTAGTATATGTTCCAATGCCATTGACCGGTACTAGTTTACGGCCACCTAACTCCATATCTAAAACCTTATAATCATCGGGATCCGGCTTTGGGGCAAAAAACATCGATGCTTCAAACAAATCACCAGGCAACAGATAAGTATTTCTGGCTAAAGCTATTCCGTAATTTTGGTCAAAGCGAAACACACAGCCCGAATTGGCTTTTTCAATTATTCGAGAAATTGAAAGCTCCTCTGCATAAGCCAGGTGGTTCTTTAATCGGGATAGTTCCATTTGGGCCATGGCCTCAGTACCTGAAAAATGTGCTTTCTCCCAACCAGAGGAAATGGCAAAAGTGGAGGGATATAATCTCTTCAATAGTTCTTTAGGATAGGTATCGTCCATTATCCACACCACAAAACTATCGATCGTATTATTTATGCTGGTTTTCAGTTCGCGTGCCATACCTGCACCTATCATTAGCTGTTTAACTGTTTCGGATGAACCAACACTGTCACCCCTGTTTTTTTTATTAAGTGCATACTTAAGGCTATCGATAAGGTATATTAATGTATTGCAACGTTTTTGCAACTGCAAAGCATGTTCATAATATGACTTAGTCTTTTCTTTACCATGTTTAGGATTATTCAGGAGAGCATCCTCAACATGGTCTCTGGTAGTTTTCCTTACTTTTCTCTCCTGATAATCAAATTCCATCTCTAGGCTTTCGAATGTAGGAGTGAGCACATCCTGCCTTTGTGAGTAATGCAAAATAAGCATCACCACCAATGCAATTGAAAGCGCTATAATTGCAATATTCTTCAAAGAGGTAATTTTGGTACTATAAAGCTACGGAGTGTATGCCAATTTCCATAGGATGGCCATTCTAAATTAAGACGATTCGTTTAATGGAAAAACCGGGTGTCAGAATATGGGTATAAACAGCGCGTTTTACAATTGCCCTCAATACCATTCAGAAATAATTTCTCTGCCCGAAAGACGTGTGAATAATGTAACATATGCCATAAGTTGTGTAAAGCATATTCCTGTGAAATGGATCAACTTTACAGGTTAGCTACCCGCAATAGCAATGGTAAGATAAAGGTAGCTACAATGAGGATATGTGCATATTGCTAAAAAAGGAAAGAACGTTATGATGATGCATGGAAGGATATTGAATCAATTTTGGATAATGCAACAGACTTTTCATATATAGAGGCACCCAAAGGAGCTGAAAAAATAAAAACAGACCTGACTAAACCAGAAGCTACAAAACAGGAAATCCCAATATCACCCAAACTGACGAACTCTAACGGGAAATATTTTTCTGCTACTGCACTTTCAAAAGAACTTAGCATGTCAAGCAAAGATCTCAATAACAAAATTGAAAAAATGAAATGGATTGATAAGAAAAATGATGAATGGGTTTTAACAAACTTAGGCAAAAGTAAAGGTGCATTGTTGAAGTCAGGACAATACGGAGATTATATCGCTTATCCTGATACAGTTATTAAGGAAATCATCTGAGTGCCAAATGTAAGATAAAACTTTTGGTAAATGATGGAAGGGCACCCGCAAAAGGAGTTTGAATAAACGCCGCGATTGCTAATTTATCATTGCAATATTAATATTCTGTGTTAAATTTGCATGGATGATACAGCGGCGGTTAGAAACTCAAGTCCAGCAAGCTATGCAACGCAGTCCGTCGGTTGCGCTGACAGGGCCACGTCAGGTTGGCAAAACGACCATTGCCCTGAATATCTCTGAACAAGTCCCGGCTATTTATCTTGACCTTGAAAATAGCCTTGATGCTGCAAAAGTACAGGATATTGCTGCTTTTCATGCCGAAAACAGAACCAGGCTGATTATACTCGACGAAGTACAGCGTACCCCGGAAATATTTGCAACCTTGCGTGGGATCATTGATAAAGAACGCCGTAAAGGCATTAAGGCTGGATTATTCCTGTTTCTTGGTTCTGCCTCAATGGAATTGTTGCAGCAATCGGGAGAATCACTGGCCGGCCGCATAAGCTATCTTGAACTCTATGGTATAGATGCATTGGAATTTGCAGGGAATACTATAGAATCCATCAACCAGTTATGGCTGCGCGGCGGATTCCCGGAAAGCCTGCTGGCCGCAACTGATACCCAGAGCATAGGTTGGCGCCGCGACTTTATCAGAACGTACCTGGAGCGCGATATTCCGCAATTGGGACCCAGAATTCCGGCACACACCCTGGAGCGTTTCTGGACCATGCTGGCGCATAATCAGGGAGGTATTCTGAATGCCTCCCAACTGGCAAGAAATCTTGAAGTAAGCAGCGTCACGGTCAATCGCTACCTTGATCTGATGGTGGACCTTTTGCTGGTAAGGCGATTGCAGCCCTGGGCAGTGAATGCAGGAAAACGGCTGGTGCGCGCGCCTAAAGTCTATGTGCGTGACAGCGGCGTGGTAAATGCTTTGCTGAACATCCCTGCATACAATGACCTGATAAGCCATCCCGTAGTCGGAGGGAGTTGGGAAGGTTTTGTCATTGAAAATATCATGTCAGTTGTGCAGGGCAGGGCATTGCCCTATTATTACCGCACCGCAGCCGGAGCGGAAATTGATCTTATCCTGGAATTTTCGGGCCAGGAAAAATGGGCAATAGAAATTAAACGCAACTCCGCGCCTGCTTTATCCAAAGGCTTTCATATAGCGTGTAAAGATATAGGGGCAGACAGAAAATTTGTGATCTACTCCGGCATTGACCGATTTCCCCTAGGTGAAAAAGTAACGGCGATCTCATTAGCTGGTCTTATGCAGGAAATCCTGAGTAAGACAGAGGAATAGCCTCACATCCAAATAGCAAAGCTTGCGCGGCTTTGGGGCTCCCCGTCCCGAGAAACAGGAATCAACCCTGTTGTCTCTTTTCACTTTGTGGCTGTATATACAAACACTAAACCTTTATTTTTTTATCCATAAATGCACCCATAAATATCCATATTTTGATTTGTTCGGTGAAATTTCCAGTTAGTTTATTCAAGTAGTTGCAGCAGTACTATGGGTACCTAAATCCCATCTATTTTAAACCGGGTTACGTGCGTCCATCCAGTGATATAAATTGCTCAATCGCCTTCAAATCCTCAATAAAATAGTTCGAAAGTTGTAATATTGGGCGCACAAGATGAGAGCGGAGAAGTATATCCTCTCCGTTTTCATTTTCCCCTCCTCTCCCGCTCTGTTTCCTAACTCCAAATATTTTATTGACATTACTTTTGGTTTAACTTTGTGAAGTTGAATGCTAATGGAAAGGGAGTTTAATTTGGAGTTTGAGATTCCATTGGAATATCATGGACATTGAGAGGCTTATCAGAACTCAAAACAGAAAAGCTAATTGGGGACTACCTGTTTGCAGAACGAGAACCGCTCTGGGATGAAGTCCTTGACCAGATAGAAGGTGAAAAGCCAACTATTTTGCAAAGGAAAACGGTAGAGGATAGGATATTGAAGAAGGTATTAAATTTTGTTGACACGTTTATTAATGGGATAAATGGGAAGTGATATGAATAGGTTGAACTTAAAAATATCCTATACCATCAACAAATAAATTTCAAATCCGACAAGACAAAATGAATCTGTTTCAAATAAATTGAAAGATTTTGACGGCCATGAATTGTTGAAATGGTTAATTATCCTAAATGAAAAATGTATTCAAGCAAGGGAATTCAGGGAAATTATTATACCTGCTAAAATCGCCTGTTTTAGCGACATACAAAGTGAAATAGATGAGATATTAGATACAGAGAGAAATCTTGTTACTACGGCTCATGCCACCCGCACCTTAATTGAATTTGTGGCAACAAAAATTCCATTAGGCTATAAGTGTGCAATAATTTTAATTTAGCATTGTTTGTCCTTATAAAATTTACATTTAAACGATTAACCTCAACCTCCAAGGGTGACATCCTGATCATTATACCAATTCAGCGCTTTATAAAAATGATCGGGCTTAAAATCCGGCCAATAGTCATCCAACACATAGAAATCCGAATAAATACATTGCACTGGAAGGAAGCCACTTAAACGTCTTCTGCCACCCCACCGTATAATCAGATCTACTCTGGAAACATCAAAAGATTTAATATGACTCGTGATATTTTTCTGAGTAGAGTCAGCTAATTTCAAATTGTTTAAGTCCCACTCCCAACCATAATTAACTAAAAAATTTACTTTAATTCCTCCTTTACCAAAGATCTGCCTGGTGGTATATTTATATAATTCTTTTGGAAACATGGGAGATTCAAAATCGCCAATAACCAACAATTCTGCATCTTCTTTGGATAATATATTTACTGCATTTATGCAGGCGTTAGTGAATGCTTTTCTTTGTTTCGTCGGTCTTTTCGTATTATCAGTAGTAAACCCGTAAAACGTTAATTCCTTAATTCCGGCCTCCTTGCATAATTTAAAAAGTATTAAGCCTGGATCTATGCCACAATCATACCCTTTTTCTTTTGTCATTTTATTGGCTTCCGCCCATCTTCTATTTCCATCAGGAATTATTCCAATATGTCTCGGTGCTCTCATCATTTTAATCTTATGAATATTGGTGCTAAGGTGGCATTTTAAGCCATACCCACAATTACATAATTTGAGGGGAAAGTTACATAATTTACACGTTATTAGTTATTGTATATATGCCATTACTGTATTGTCTTCAAAGTTTCAATAATCAATGTAGTTTTGTTCAAAAACCTCTATAAATTTCAGTTTTAATTCCGGATTTTTATTCCAGAATTCAGGTTTAACATGAAGGACATTTTTTAATAAATTGCCTTCATAAAAATCGCCTTCAGCCAGAATGTTGTTGCTTAAAGTATCAATGGCGAGTGGTATTAATAACGGCAAGCTTAAATTTTGTCCGATTGTAATACGCAGATCTTCAGTTGTAAATTCGTTGAGTTTTTTCTTTCTTAGCTTGTAAATTGTTTCAACAAGGTGTGACGGATAATCAGGATTATTGCCCCAATAATCATTTTCTAATTCCTCAATCGTGGGATGTTCCCTTCGGGCAGCACGTTTTTCTTTGCCTGTAAGTTTCTTCTTTTTCATTAAGGAACGAAGAAAATAACTCCCACCACCTTACTCGTTCTATTACCTCGTTCATAATCATTTTTATTTGTCTCGGTGAGGGCTTTGCCGTTCCATTTTTATTTCGTTGCAAAAGTCTTTAAATAATTCATTATTCGCAGATAGAGCTGCGCTCGTGCCCTTGCGGGCATGCCTCATAAAACATGCCTTCGCTAAAGCTATGGCAGTTAATAACATGCCTTCGCTAAAGCTATGGCAGTTAATAAAAGAAATATAACTTCGCAATATGGTGGAACTTATTTCGTCAACGTTCCT
>CAIUZK010000174.1 GCA_903903635.1 uncultured Bacteroidota bacterium | reverse complement strand
CCAGGAGTGGCATCTAAATTTATTAGTTGATTTTTATTAGTTACTGTTTCCCCATTTAATATCTTAACTCCTATGGCATTCGATATTGCATAATCAACTTTTTCATCTGTTTTCGTTTTGAAAATTATATTAAAATTTCCGTCAGTTGGATTCGGGTACAATTCCATATTATCCTCGGTATATACCATATTTATAACTGACAAAACATTCGAAACAAATCTGATACGGTTATTTCCAAAGTCAGCTATATACATATTCTCGTGCTTATCAAAAGCTACGCCCGTTGGATAGTATAATTTTGCCATTTTTGCAGGTCCTCCATCACCTGAAAACCCAAAAGTTGCAGCACCAACAATTGTGGAGATTATTCCAGCATTGTCTATCCTTCGAATACAGTTATTAGGCACATCAGCTATGTATATATTTCCATTCATATCTAGCGCTGTACCTACAGGATTACTTATTTCTGCTATAATAGCCGATCCAGAATCGCCACTATAGCCCCATACTCCTGTACCGGCAATTGTCACAATTACTCCTGAAGTATTTATTTTTCGAATCCTATGATTTTTGGAATCAGGTACATAAATATTACCAACATCATCTATTATTACATTCCCTTCTGGGTTATTTAATTCTGCATTTGTAGCAGCTATATTATCGCCATTATACCCTGCTGTTCCGGTTCCTGCTATAGTAGTTATAATACCATTTATGTCCACTCTCCTTATTCGATTGTTTTGATAGTCTGATATATATACATTGCCAAATTTGTCTAATGCGATACCACCCGGAAAATTCAATTGTGCTGCTGTAGCAGGTATACCATCACCATTATATCCGGCTATTCCGTTGCCTGCAATGGTAGATATAATACCAAATTTATCAATCTTACGGACTCGATGGTTATGGTCATCAGTGAAGAAAAGATTACCTAAATTATCTAAAACCAAACCATATGGGTGCTCAATTTCTGCTGCACTGGCAGGGCCATTATCGCCGCTAAATCCGGCTGTCCCTGTTCCGGCTATTGTAGTTATAATACCATTTACATCTACTTTTCGAATCCTGTTATTATCACGATCAGCAATGAAATAGTTGCCTGAAGTATCGATTGCAACAGTCATAGGGCTATATAATCCACATGCAGTTGCAGGCCCACCATCTCCTAATATACTGCTATCTCCTCCGGCAATAGTGCTTATTATTTGCCCCGCAGCATCATGAGCCCATAATGATAGAAAAACAATAAGGATAAAATAAAGGCTTCGTTTCATAATAGATAGTTTACTAATCGCAATTTAACTCAAACTTTCGAATCAAACTATTTCAGGGTTGTATTGTTTTAGTACTTTAAGGGTTGTCATTTTCAATGAGCTTGTAAATAGTAAAGCGCGAGAAGCCCTGCGCGAGGTTGTTGGTCAGAAAATAAGACCAACAACGGCGGAAAAAATCCTGCGAAAGCTCGGATATTCAAACCGTTCAGGGTTAGATTGAACTATTGTTTTACCAGGGGCTTCTGCCCATGGTTATTCCTATATTATGTCATTTGAACATATAATTCCGGCATTATCACGCTGTTCAACCCATTCTAGGTTGGGTTGAATTTTCTTTATACCTGGGGTTTCACCCCAGGTTATGCACATTTAAGTCCTCCGGACTATACCTGTTTTTACTGTCTAATTGATATTAGTCCTCCGGACTATGCCTAATCTTTTTATCTAAACCAGGTATAAATTATTCCCAGAGCAAGGAGGTAGTTGAATTTGCCGGAATGGATGCCTACTCTTTGAGTGGATCTATGGACTCCAGGGTGGGATTGAGTTTGCGATAAGCCTTTATGAAAATGGCTCCCAGGTTTTTATGGGGTGGCACATAATCAGAGAATTTTTCCATTAGATCGGGGTTCTTGCTGAAATTGGTTTCGAGACCCTGCCAAAGGGAAATCCAGTTGATGTCTTTGCCTGCCTGGAGGTCCTGGTTGAGGGCTTTTATTATGGGTTCGTTTACAGCGCGTACACCGGTTTGCTTGGATGAAATAATATGTGCATCGGGTGAGCGGTCGAGGACCAGTGCGAGGTTGTGGTAGCCGCCGCAAGAGCCAAGGATAACAATTTTTGTGCTCCTTGTAAGATGTGTGAGGGATGTGGCAAGATGATAGCTATGCCCCCGGTGAATTATAATGTTTGGGTGGATATTGAGGGAGTCGAGGTATTGTGACAGGCGGGTAATAGATAGTTCGTCGTTGGGCTCTTCGAGCGGCAGGTTGGCATAAATAACCACTTTCTTGCCGGTAGTAGAGGAGATGGTTGTCCAGAGCATGTTGTGGGCTACATTCCAGTTTTTATCTTTCTTAAAAACATCGAGGAAGCTTTCGTAAGCGTCTTTACCATCTTTATCGCCATAGAAAAATACCTGCTGGTAAACGATACCCGAGTCGTTGGTCAACTCGCCGAAAGGAACTTTATTGATAGGTGGAAGGTCGAGGCCTGATGATGCTGCTTCGGCGCCTGCATCGCTGCCGGATTTGTTGTTGCCCTCAATGAGTTTTGCCAATATGCTGTATATGGCCATGCCTTTTTTATTAGCGGCAGTTTTGGACAGGTCGTAGTTTTCTTTTACTTTTTTCTGGAGGAATGATAATAATGCCGGATCGTTGATACTGCCAAATGCATCGGCAACATCTACGGCATCGTCGAGGTCTTCTTCGCGGCCATTGCCAAGACCGGCAATGAATCGTGACATAAGTGTATTGCGTGCATTATCGTCCATGGTGGCCAGGAAGGAGGACAGGGTGTTGTATCCGGCGCACATGCGAATAAAGGTGCGGAAGTGATCGTAATGCAGGCTATCCATCAACTGATTGCCTTTTATGGGGCCCATCCGCTGGATCATTCTTTTGAATGTGCCTATAAAACTGCTGGTATAAATCTCATCCTGACCGAAGACCATAATGTAGTAGAGAGCAGTGGCCGACAAGCTATCGGTGGACTGAAAACGCAGGGTGTCTTTGGTTTCATGCAACTCGTCGAGCCGACGAACAAAATTGAGTGAACGGTTGAGCAGATCGGTGGTATAGACATGGCGGGCTATGGTGTCGTTTTCTATTTTCAGCCGAACCAGGTTCTGGAAGGTTGCGGCTGGTGCCGGGGTCATATCATCGATCTGACCGATGGTTTTACGGCCATAGTATAAATCGCCAAGGAAGGGTAGGGCTTTGAGCGGATTGCGGGATAGGGCAACGATCTTTACAATGCAATGAACCAGTGAATCGTCGGTATCGTAAACGGCTTTTTTAAGGGCCAATACAGATGATGTGGCATACCGGAAAATCATATCGGGGTCGATCCGGGCGGCATCGGTAATGATATCGCCGGCATAGTCTTTGCCTGCAAATTCGCTGAGGCGTTTTACTATCATCACCGGGTCTTGTTTGCCAACTTTAATGTAGAGGAAGTCGCGGATGTCCTGCCTGTTTTCGAGCAGGTCTTTACTATTGTCGAGCGTGTAGATATCGGGGTGGAGGTGAGCAAATTCGTTGTGCTTATTTTCATTGACCGCAATAATCAAACTATCCAGATTGGCAATAAGGGCAACGTAGAAATGGGGATCGGGTTTTGGGTCAAGCCGGTACCTTTCGAGGGTTTCGGAGATGGCCCGGAGGCAACGTATGCGGTGCTGATTTGCCGTATTTTCATCACGGCCATTAGCGGGCATGTTTTCGACCATTACCTGCATGGCATCTACCCTGTCGAGAAAAGCATAGCTGAGCGCGGCAGACCAGGATGTGTCTTTTTTGAAGGAGACAACGGTATCGGCTGCGCCATCCTGTTTATCGATGGCTATTTGCTCTTTATCTATTTTATCATGGAAGTAAGTGCGGGAAACAGGCACAGGATTGATGAGGGTATCGAGGGAATAGAGATCCGGTTTGCCGATTGCTTTTTTTGTCCTGGTTTTTTTTACGGGGGTATCCTGTTTTTGGGTGATGGCGGGCTTTACTTTATGTTGCTGCGCCCCGGCCGGGAATGTACCGAAAAGCAAAACGAGTACCAGATATACCGGAATGGGAAATAAAGCACCAGTAAAAGCAGTATTTTGAAAAAAGTATTTTCTCATATATCCACCCGTAAAGAACGGGATTAGCAGTAAGGAACGATGGCAAAATAACTCCCACCATCTTACTCGTTCTATTACATTTTTATTTCGTTGCAAAAGTCTTTAAATAATTCATTATTCGCAGATTTTACGCCTCATAAAAATGAAAAATAACTTCGCAATATGGTGGAACTTAATTAGTCAACGTTCCTAAGATTTAAGCCAAATATACTTTTATTTGTGTGAATGAAAGGATAAAAAGGGTGCATTTCAATTCATCGCCTTTAGATTTCATATATCGATACGTAGTTATCTTCTGTGAAGCAATAAATCTTACCGGCAATATTTTTTGCTCCATAGTAGCTAAACATTACCGCAAGCCAGGTTAGCTCCTACGGAGCATAGTGCTTATTGATTTATAATATCTACAAAGCGGTTGCTCCTATCGGAGCATTTAGAATTATGTAACAAGCATAAATCTGCAAAGCGATAAGATGCTCTGCGCGAGGTTGTTGGTCAGAAAATAAGACCAACAACGGCGGAAAAAGGATAAATAGGGTGCATTTCAATTCATCGCCTTTAGATTCCATATATCGATACGTAATTATCTTCTGTGAAGCAATAAATCTTACCGGCAATCTTTTTGTTCCATATTTGCTAAACATAATCGTAATCCAGGTTAGCTCCGATGGAGCATAGCTCATATCTGTTTACAATATCTACAAAGCGGTTGCTCCTATCGGAGCATTTAGAATTTTGTTATTGGCAAATATCTGCAAAGCGATAAAATACACTCAGAATAAAAGCAACTTGATAACGGATGATCTACCAAAAAAGTGTGCCACACCCCGGGGGTGTGGCACATGGCATAGTTGTTATTGTTGGTAGTGTTTACAGTTTGATGAATTTCTGCACCTTGCTGCCATTTTCGCCTTTGAGGTTGATGTAGTATAAACCGGCAGGGAGTTCTTTAATATCGACTACAGATTGCGCGGCAGAAAGCTGGCGCTCCATAAATACCTGGCCCATGCTGTTGGTAATATTAAATGAAGAGAATGGTGTTCCTTCCATTGTAATATTGAGGTGGTCGGTAGCAGGGTTTGGTGCGATGCGGATGCTGCCCTCATTGGTAATTACCGGGGTTGCATTTGGTGTCTTAATGATATCGAGCACTGTATTGGTCATTACTACAGGATTGTCATCGAAGAAGATGCCTGCGTGATTGTAGATAGTTGTGCCAACCGGTAAACCACTCTTTGTATTGATCTGGAATATTACCATGCCATTGCATTGGTTATGATGACTGCTATCAGGCAGCATGATATGCGGGAAGTCGAACTTGATGATATTGCGACCTGAATTATCATGGTAACTGGTTACAAACATAGCGGCTGAAGAAGACATTATTTTGAGGGTATTGGGCAGTACACTGGCAGAAAGGGTGTCCATTACATAAATGTTATGCGCAGTGTCGTTACCTGTGTTTTCGAACTCGATGGTGTACTCAAGAGTTGCTGGCGCAGTGATATAACCAGATGGGAAAACATCCATATGGTTGGGGTCGTAAGAAGACCTGATTGTATCTGACTGGCTGCAACTATTGTTTGCAGGATTGATATCACCGGAAGTGGGTGTTATGATATAATCGTTTTGTACTGTGTCGCCTGGGATCAACCATGCGCCAGGCACATCAGCTGTAACATTAATATAATGAGGTGCAAGATCAACAGACGAAAGACCGGTAAAATTCCAGGTAATAGTATGGCCAGACACTGAAGTTGGGGCAGGGTATGCACTGGTAAAATCATATTTTGGAGTAAGCTCCATTGTTACTACTCCGCTGGTAGGTGTGCAATAAGTATTATCGACAATGATTGTACTGGAGAAATGATGTCTTCCTGGTCTAACAGTAGTTGCCAGTCTGAGGTCGAAGGCTGAACTACCTGTGCAATTAACACCAAAAAGTTTAGGATAAATTGTGCTATCGGCACCAATGGTATCAGCGATACCGCCAGTAGGGCAGGTAATGGTTAATCCGGGAGGTGTGGAAATAACTGTGAACCTGTAAATATCGCCGGGATTACCATAAGCATTGTAGTAAAAACCACTTGTAGAGGAAATGGTATCAACTGCCACGCCATTAGAATCGACCCGTGTAAGGAATGGCTGTGATATGAAGGGTTCGGTACTGTCTTTGGTACAATTGCCATTAGCATCGAAATAGAAACTAACCGGGAACTGATTGCATAAAACATAGGTATGGGTGTAAGAAATAGAATCGACCGGTGAACCCATATAGCTCATAATATGCTTTACCGTGTATGTGCCGGATGTAGGATAGCTATGAGTGAGATTAATATATCCCCCGGAAATTGTAGCCAGAACAGAGTTGGACGCTGTCGTGCCATCTCCGAAATCGGTGGCAATGGTTAGCCCTGAAGATGATAGTGTAGTAATAAAGAAATTGCTGGAACTACATAAATCGGAAGTGTAAACGTACATACTGTCATCGTAAGCAACCAGCGCTCCGGCAGGAATTGTAGAACCTTTAGAAGATACTGCATTTTCGATGACGCTATCGCCGGGAGCGGTACCGACTTTCTGAACAACACCAACTACAAAAACCTTATCAGCATTGTAGCCAGCTGGTAATGTGAAAGAATAAGACCTGGAGTTTGTGGTGCCTGAAGGTGGGTTTATAAATGAAGGATCTCCCCATATGCTGCCCCCTGAAGCAAGCGCAGCCCTTACTACATCCATATGGTAATAACTGGCAGGAGGCAATGGATCTCCCAAACCAAAATACCAGCTGGGATTTCCATTACTAGCTGTTGTTGTTGTATTATAATAACTTCTTTGAGAATAACCTGTACCCACACTTGGTATGCTATCCTCGCAAATGAATGCATTGATGCTCCAGTTACCGGTGAGTGCGGCGAGTGCTTTGCCAGATACAGTAACATACATAACCCTGGTAGATGGGTTGTAATTACAATCCATATCAACCTGAAAATTTGGAGTCAATGAAGTTCTGGTTGAAACGGCACTTTCCCAAGGTCTTGACTGTTGGATACTGCCACCTATCATAGCACGGTCGATTGTGCCATCAGGGAAACCAACAATAAAACCTGCACCTGTACAATACGGATCTCCCGGTACCATCATTGAATCTCCATTGTGCCAGGACATTACAATAGCATGTGGTATAGGCTGAACAGATTGGATTATATCCTGCTGCCCATCCGGATTCCATCCCGTCCAGGCGCCAGCGGCCTCTTCGAAAAGGACATTTTTAGATGTGCCAGATGTAACGTGCAACTGAGCAAACGCACTGGAGCCAATTGCCAGCAGGGATAGGCCAAGTATGAGAGTTTTTTTCATAAGAAGAATTAAATAAGAAATTTGTGAAATTGATTATAAAGGGAAATAGATTTACACTAGCCTTATAGACAGGCAAAAATAGAAAATGGTTTGGTTTCGCCAGGTATAATTCAGTAAAAATTAAGTAATATATTATGGCATGATTGAGGATAATGAAGATGTGTTCTGATTTTAGGGCATAGAAATTATTGCCTTATGTGGAGGTTGAATAATCACTGCATGCTTTTGGCAGGCTAAATAGTTTAAATGTTGAATGGATTTGTGGTTTGGTTAAGTAATCGCAATTAAACGGTCAAATCATTACATTTGTTGTACAAATTAAAATTATCCTATGAAGTCAATCATTATTCTTTTGGGGTTTGTAATGGTTTCGTTTTTAGCTGGAGCGCAGCAAGCTGACCAATATAGCAGGGCGAAGATATACCTGGATACTAATGGGCACCAGCTTGGTAACCTGGCAGCACTGGGTCTTGCTGTGGACCATGGCGAGTATAAGAAAAATACGTATTTCACATCTGATTTTTCGGCAGGAGAAATAGAAAGGGCAAAACAGGCCGGATTCAGGGTAGAGATAATAATAGCTGATGTGTCGAAGTATTATGCTGATCAGAATAAAAAAAAAGCCGAAAAAAGCACAAGCGTAGGTTGCAACAGCCCTGAAGTTAGTATTCCATCGCATTTTTACCTGGGCAGTTATGCAGGAGGATATTATACTTATACGGAGCTGCTGCGGATACTGGATACCATGCAATTGCTCTATCCGGGTCTTATAAGTGTAAAGCAATCAATAGATACATTTCATAGTATTGAGGGCAGGCCAATATACTGGGTGAGGATATCGAATAACCCCACAGTGGAGCAACCTGCCAAACCCCAAATGCTGGTTACCGCCCTGCATCATGCCCGAGAGCCTGGCAGCATTTCTGCTACTATATTTTATATGTGGTATCTGCTTGAAAATTATGGCACCGATGCACGTATAAAAGCCATTATAGACAATGCGGAGTTATACTTTGTGCCATGTGTGAATCCTGATGGTTATCTATACAATATAGCTACGAGTCCTGCGGGTGGGGGTATGGTACGAAAGAACATGCGGTTAAATGGCGACGGAACTCACGGCGTAGACCTGAACCGTAATTATGGTTATATGTGGGGGTACGACACTATCGGATCGAGTGCACATGGGTCAGCGGAAACATATAGGGGGTCGGCGGCATTTTCGGAGCCAGAGACACAGGCTATAAAATGGTTTGGTGAGCAGCATCATTTTAAACTGAGTCTAAATTACCATTCCTATAATAACGACCTTATCTATCCCTGGGGCTACATACCATCTTATCAGACTCCTGATTCAGCATTGTTTTTTGCTGAGGGCTCTTATATAACCAGCGCCAGTAAATATAGGTATGGAACCTGCAACCAGATGCTTGATTACGTATCGAACGGAGACTCTGATGATTGGTTTTATGGCGATACAACGACCAAAATTAAGGCTTACTCTTATACGCCTGAGATTGGCTCTATCATGAATGGATTTTATCCGCCTACCAGCAGTATTATTCCGGATTGCCAGAATAACCTTATCAGTAATATTAACACGGCATCGCTGCTATTACCTTTTGCAACAATCAGGAGTACTGACGAGCCAATATTGATACAGCCATCGGGCTACCTGCATTACGATCTTCAGCGGTTGGGATTTCCGGATACGGCAACTTTTACGGTTCAGATAATACCGGTGAACGGATGGATGAGTGTGCCGGCAACGCCAAAAGTTTATACCGGGTTGGCAATGCTGCAGCATGTTGCCGATTCTATAAGTTATACATTGGATGCAGGCACACCTAACGGGCAACAAGTAATCTATGTGCTTCGTGTGAATAATGGGAAATATATTACTAATGATACAGTTAAGTTTTATTATGGCAAGTACTACACAATTAATATGCCCCCGACCGATTCGCTGACCGGTTGGGTAAATATGGGATGGGGTGTTGCAACTACCAATTATTATACGGCACCTGCATCTATTAAGAGTAGTATTGGAGGGATTGGTAATTATATGAATGGAACAGATATTACGATATCAACAGCTCATAGTATTGATCTTACTCATTCTACACATGCTTCTCTGCAATTTTTCGGACGTTGGGCGCTGGAATCGAGCTATGATTATGTATTGGTAGAAGCCGCTCCTGACGGGAGTTCATTATGGCTGCCTTTGTGTGGTAAGTATACCAAGGAGGGGTCAATATTTGAAGCCAGTGAGCCAGCCTTGTATGATGGTTTTCAGAGTAATTGGGTACAGGAGCAGATAGACCTGGGTGATTATCTCGGCCAAAAGATTAATATACAATTTGAGTTGCTTAGTGATTATAAGATAAATTATGATGGGTTTTATTTTGATGATTTTGAAGTCCGTACAGTCGAAGATTCGACAGCTTTTAATCACACGGGTATTAAGTGTGTGGGCGCTACTTCAGGTATTTCAATTTACCCCAACCCTTCAAAAAATGAGGTGACCATCAATTTTGACAGTTACCGGCAGGGAATGCAACTGCATGGGGTAATCTATGATTGTCTTGGGCGTGTGGTAAAGACATTTGAAATGGATAAAGCCAGGATGACTATAGGTGTAAGCCAATTGCCGGCAAATGTATATTATTTGAAAATAACTGATGGAAACACTGTTTTTCCTGTGCAGCAATTGAGCGTGGTTAAGTAATGTAGTGTTTTTGCATTTCGGGTTAGCGTTGTGATCGAAGGAATAGTAAGTATTTTAAAGACAGGCAGGTAGCGGTATCAGGAAATTAGAATTAAAAATAGCCTTATGAAGATCTTTACAGCGGCACAGATAAGGGCATGCGATGCTTATACAATCAAAGCGGGTGCAATAAGTTCGATAGAACTTATGGAGCGTGCCGCCGGTAAATGTGTAGCATGGATAAAGGAAAATTTGCCAAAGGATACCCTCTTTGTGGTCCTTTGCGGAACAGGTAATAATGGAGGTGACGGATTGGCCATAGCCAGGATTCTTCAGCAGAAGAGCTATGGTGTGAAAGCTTTCGTGCTTCAATTCAGCAAAGAACTATCTCCTGACTGCCAGGAAAATCTTTTGAGGCTGCAGCGTATAGATACAGAGCTGGTGACAGTGGTGCCACCGGGAACCTTTATAACCGATATTCCAAAAAACATCATCATAATTGATGCGATACTGGGTACCGGATTAAGCCGTCCGACGGAGGGGTGGCTTGCCAGTTTTATAAGTCAGATAAACAGTCTTACCAACCGGAAGATAGCAATAGATATACCCAGCGGTTTGCCATCGGATATATTACCAGACAGAGATGCAGCAGTGATCAGGGCGTCGGATACATTGAGTTTTCAGTTTCACAAGAGAACATTTTTGCATCCTGAATCAGGGGGCTATGCGGGCAATGTTCATATACTGGATATTGGTCTTGACCGGACTTTTATCCATGGAACACATACATTGTACAAAACTATTGAAGCTGAAGATGCCAAGGCTATATACCGGCCCCGTACTGATTTTTCGCATAAAGGAGATTATGGCAGCGTATTGATGATAGGGGGGAGCTATGGTAAGATGGGGGCTGTAACGCTGAGTTCAAAAGCAGCAATGCATTCGGGTGCCGGACTTGTTACGGCCCTTGTGCCGGAATGCGGCTATGAAATACTGCAAACGGCACTGCCGGAAGTTATGTGCCTGACCAGTGGGGCGCGAGTGATACAAAGTATAGGCGATCAGGATAATAAATTTTCAATAGGTATCGGGCCGGGAATGGGAACAGATGGGGCCAGTGGCACTGCCCTCGCTGAGTTTCTGGAGTATTATAAGAAGCCGGTAGTGCTTGATGCCGATGCGCTTAACCTCATAGCTCTGCAACCGGAGTTGCTGGTGAAACTACCCAAGGGATCGGTGCTGACCCCGCACCCAAAAGAGTTCGGGCGATTGTTTGGTGAGAATACGAACAGTATGATACAACTGGAGCATGCGCGGATACAGGCCATGCGGTATAATATAAACATAGTGCTAAAGGGCCACCATACAGCCATAGTCACCCAGGAAGGGGAGTGCTGGTATAATCTGACCGGAAATTCGGGAATGGCCAAAGGGGGGGCGGGGGATGTGCTGACGGGAATAATTACCGGCCTGTTGGCTCAGGGTTATGCGCCACATGAGGCTGCTATACTTGGTGTGTACCTGCATGGACTAGCCGGAGATATTGCCATGGCAGAAACATCAAAAGAAGCGATGATAGCCAGTGATATTATCGGATGCCTTGGAAAGGCATTCCTCAGTTTATAAACAATAGCAGCTACAAGATAGCTTCAAAATGAAGTTGTCTATTCCTTCTGAGCATCGTTGCTGGTTTTCCAATCGGTCAGAATTGAGCATGACTGGTATTCAGGGGCTATTTTAAGATAGTATGAAGGAAGTTTACTGTTTACCCAATTCATCATTTTCTTTTGTTTTTTCTGAGCCAGCGCCACTTCCTGAATCCTGCTATAATCATCCTTCAGGTTGGCTTTGTGGGGAGCTGTTCTTGACCTTAGGTAAACAATGCGGCAAGAGCGATCTTTTGCATCGGTTAAAAAGATGTGCGGAATAGAATAATCGCCCTGCTTAAGGCTGTCGAGGAGGAGCACCATACCTGCATCGAGTTTGGTCATGTCCAGTTCGCTGTTACCCGTTGAAGGATCGGCTATCATGCCACCGGTGCGCTTTGCAGCCTCATCGGTTGAGAATTTACCTACAGCTTCCTGGAAAGTAACTTTGCCGGTCACCAGTAAAGTACGGATGCTATCGAGTTTGTGCAGGGAAAGATTGAGGTCGCCGGTAGTAACTTCGGGTTTGATAAGTATATGACGGAGGTCTGCCTCATCGCCCTTACGTTGAACCATCTGGATAATATGGAAGCCAAATTTTGTTTTTATGATTGGTGAGATCTCTCCATTCTGCAATTTGAATGCAGCAGAAACAAATTCGGCAGCCCAAGGGCCATTGCGGGTTACACCATCATATCGGCCGCCATTGTCACGGCTTCCGGGATCGTCGCTGTAAAGTCCGGCAGCGTTTTCGAATGTGTATTTGCCATCAACGATATCTTTACGAATCCCTTCGAGTTTGTCGTGGGCGTAGTCGTTAATTTCTTTACTTACAACAGGGTCGATGACTATCTGGCCAACCTCTACGGTAGAAGGGAAGTAGGGTAGACTATCGACAGGGATTTTCTTATAAAAAGCTTCAACTTCGGCCGGAGTGATCTTTGTGTTTTCGAGAATAGTGCCCTGAAGTTTCTCGGTAGTCATTTGTTCCTTGATGACCTCCCGGCTTTCTTCCTTTATCTGGTAAACAGTTTTACCCGACATGGATTCCAGTTTTTCTTTAGAGCCATACATCTGGATGTAATACCGGAGCCTGTTGTCGAGTTGTCCTTCAACTTCTTCGTCCGGAATAATAACGCTGTCGCGCTCGGCCTGTTCGAGCAATAATTTTCTCAATATCATTTGCTGAAGCATGACGCATTTAATCGAGTCGGGCAGGGAAGGATCTTTTTCGCGAGCCATGCCAAATTCAATTTCCAGTTCAGATTGCAGGATAATGCGATTACGGCCGACAATAGCAACAATTTTATCAATACTCTCCTGGGCAAAAGCAGCGAAACTACTCAATATTAAAAAGATCAGAATGCCGATCTTGCCCGAGCGCATTGTTATAATACTTTTATTTAAACTCATAAAATTTAATGAGGATATGAAAATTTGAGCGACAAAAATAGTTTATTTAAGTCCTTAATCCGCACCCTGTATGTATTTTAACTTTTATTGTTTCAATGTTCCTTAATATTCTAAAGCTTCAAGCAATATTTTGCTGTTATTTGAACCGGATTGAGAAAAAGGATGTTTTTCATGCCATGTATTGAATCTGGTAATGTCACCATCATGAAACTGATTCCAGGAGTTGAACTGATCTGCATTTTCGGCAAGTCCGAATAGCCATTCGTTATATATATCGAAGCGGCCATTAGCCACCATGTCATTCAGGTATGTAAACAATGGAAAAGGGTATTGCTTGTTATAGGTGGTCAGCCATTCCATCAGGAACCGGGTTCTGATCATAGTAAGGTTCTCGGTTGATATGCCATCGCTTATAACAGGGGTGAGGTGGGTGTAAATCCGCGAAACAGCACTAATGAAATTATTGTCTTCCAACGAATTCACTTTGTCAGTGGCAATATTGTCGAAATAATTTTTCCAGTTTGAAAACAGATCTGATTTAAAGGTTGCATCACCAGTTGTGTCATGAGAAATATTGAAGTAAATTTCACTTATGAGTATTCCATCCAGAGTTTTTTCCCGTTTCCATAGCAGGTGTGCAAGAGCGCGGTAGTTGGGCGCATACCCTGGATCACTGATTATGCCGGTGCGCCAGGTATAGAAGGCTTCTCTTTTGTTTTTCATTGATAAGAGGATGTTGCCTTTATTGTAGAATAAGGCTCTGGAGCCAGGAAACTTTAATAGCCCTTTTTCAATAGTTGCCAACGCTTTTTTTTCTTTTTGTTGGGCATGCTGGCTTTCTGCAAGGAGTATAAAACTTTGAGTATCGGCTGCGGGAATGGTTGCAGACTTAATTAATGATTGTTCAGCCTCAGCATAGTTTCCAGACATATTAAGGGCTTTGCCGAGCGCGTTGTAAAACAGTACATTATCCGGTACCAGAATCAGCGCCTGGCGGCAGGTTGTTATGGCGTCTTTATAATTCGCCATTCTGATATAATCAAGGGTGTTGTTGTACATTTGTACTAATTCGGGGGAAGTCCAATGAGGCTGGGCAAGCACACCAGAGGCATACAAACAAAAGGCCAGAAAAGAGATTGTTTTAGTAATGAGATGGCGCATCAGGAACGAATTTACGATATGAATCAGGAAAGGAGAAATATGGTATAAAACTGATTATTAACCTTGTATTAAATTGCCACTAGTGCCCCAACGGGTAAGTGCAAGAGTGTTAACTTTGAAACGTAATATTTATGAGCAAAATAAAAAAAATAGGTGTATTGACTTCAGGAGGAGATGCTCCCGGAATGAATGCAGCAATAAGGGCGGTAGTACGTACCGGAATATATTCCGGGTTATCAGTCTACGGTATAAAGCGGGGTTATCAGGGTATGATAGAGGGAGATATATTTGAGATGAAAACCACTGATGTATCGAATATAATTCAGCGGGGAGGTACTATACTGAAGACAGCCAGGAGCAAGGAGTTTATGACAGAAGAAGGGATGAAAAAGAGCTATGATCAGATTAGGAAACACGGTATAGAAGGATTGGTATTAATTGGAGGAGACGGGACATTCAGAGGGGCTAATGTATTTTTTGAAAAGTATATTATTCCTGCGATAGGAATACCAGGTACAATAGATAAGGATCTGATAGGAAGTGATAGTACAATTGGATTTGATACCGCTGTGAATACAGCCATGGAGGCAATAGATAAAATACGGGATACAGCGGAGGCTCATGACCGGGTTTTTATAATAGAGGTGATGGGCCGTGATGCCGGCTATATAGCGCTTAACAGCGGGATTGCAGGCGGAGCCGAAGACATATTGATACCGGAAGAAATTACCAACATAAATGAGGTACTTAACAGAATAGAGAATGATGAGCGCAGGAAAAAAACGGTGCATCTGATAGTGGTGGCAGAAGGTGATGATTTTGGTGGCGCAAGGGAACTGCATGCAGCCATTTCAGAAAGGATGCCATTGCTGGATGTCAGGACTTGCATATTAGGGCATATTCAGCGGGGTGGTTCCCCTACGGCATCTGACAGAGTTTTGGCGAGCAGGCTTGGGCATGCGGCTGTAATGGCTCTGATAGAAGGCAAAACACAATTTATGGCTGGTGTGAAGAATAATGAGATAGTTTTTACTCCGTTTAACAAAGTTGCAAAGGGAAGTGACCCAATAAGCAAAGATATACTTTCGCTTATCAGTATTTTATCTCACTAGGAGATGAAATTATTATTGTTCAGTAAATGATGAATTTAGAACCGTTGAATAGCGGTATGTGTTACCGTTAAAATACCCTCTTTAAAATGGGTCTATTTCCCCTTGCATGAGAAAATGAGGAGGTGTACTTTTGCATAGAAATAAATGAAGTTCTTTGAATAAGTCTAAAAAGAGACATGTTTTTAAAAAAAACCGAAAATGCATTTTATTTTTTATCGAAAATCTTTTGTTAATAAATTTGGATGCTAGTTGATTCTTGAAGAAAAATTAAATTAACAATATTATCGTTAAGGTGATTAGTAAATTAAACAATAAAGCAATATTATTCAAAGAAATATTGATTTAGAGTCAAAAAACCGCACTTTCATTATTTTCAGACAATATGTTTTTTGGATGACGATAATTTTATTATATGTAAAATTTGACCTATAATAAAATTTTGTGCAAAACGCATGTGATTTGTTTATCTTTGTTGTTCGTTTTGGGAAATTTTGTTTTTGCAATTGAGCGAAACTAGTTACCTTTACAAAAAATATGAGAATAATTTAGGTTAATATTATTCTATAAACCCAATTGGATCTATAAATCAGGTGTTTTTTCAGGCTAATAGTGTTGAGTGATTATGGTATTTATTGGAACCAAGCCCTCAGATACTATTGCCCTTTTATTGCTCAATAATATAAATAAATTATTTTAATATTTCGTTTTAAGAAGTTTTAAATTGTTTTTTTAAATTTAAAAACGTAGGACATGCCGCTGAATAATATTTGTATCTGTATCTTGATGTTTTTTGTCTCATTTTTATTGCCTAATTTTTCAAAAGCTCAGGATTTCAGGCCGGGGACGATACCTGCTATTCCGTATGGTCATAAAGTAATGGCTCCTCCTGGAATGGTATATGTTCCGGGTGGAACTACACTTATTAATTATGATCAGTCAACCATAGATACAAACAGCATTAAGAAAATAAGTCTTACTTCATTTTTCATGGATCAAACAGAGACAACCAATCTCGAATACAGAAGTTTTGTGAATTGGGTTGTAGATTCCATAGCTATTATGAAATACCTGAAAGATGAAAAGTATTTCTTTCCTAACCAAAAAAATAAAGGTGGTGAATATAAAGATGGCGGTGCAGGAGTAGCAAAATCGCAACAACCTGCGGATTCAATGAAGGCTGGAGATTCCACAAACCTTGCCGGTGCGATGAAGCCAATGGACAATTCAACTACAAGTAATACGGACACTTTTGATTTTTCCAAGAGAAAAATTGACTGGTCTAAAGTTGACCATAATAAAATATTTAATACCAAGGATGATGAAATGCGCTCTAAATTGGCGCCTATGCTTGATGAGAATGGCAACATCAAAAAGGAAATGTATAATTTCAGTTTCAAATACGTAAAAAATATCAGTAGCACAACTCATAATGGGAAGAATACAATTAAGATTGAAACATTGAATGTATATCCTGAAGAAAATGTGTGGTCTCAGGACTTAACAAATGCTACAACTGATATGTATGTTGAGAATTATTTTAAAGCATCTGCCTATAATGATTATCCGGTAGTAGGTGTTACCTGGTCGCAGGCAAGGGCATATTGTTATTGGCGCAGTCTGAGAGCAGAGAATTATTATAACATGCCCGAGTATATGAAGTCATACAGGTTAGTGTATACTTTGCCATCAGAAGCTCAATGGGTATATGCTGCACAAGGGTTTTATGAATTGATTTACCCTGAAGATACTTCTACAGTAGATACTTCTTCTTCATCAGCAATGCTGGATAGTGTAATTACCGTAAACTATCCTTCAGATAGTACGGCAACACCACATGACAGTACATGGGTTGCAGAACAAGAAAATAAAGCCAGAATGGCAGATAGCATCAAGACTGCTTTAAGAAATCAGAAGATGGCTGAAAAGCAAAAAACTGAAGTGCATAAGAAGAAGCAGCCTATGAACCCCAATCTTTATGTAATGGATTACATAAAAATGCTTTATTTTTTCAACCATACTTACAGGGGATACCTCGATACTACAAAGGCAATTGACAGTACATTTATTCACCGGGATCCGAATGGAATGCTGATGAACTTTAAACAGAATGAGGGTGATTACTGGGAGGATGGCGCGGCATTGACTACACCGGTGACTTCATTTGCGCCCAATGAGTATGGTTTATACAACATGGAAGGGAATGTTGCCGAGTGGACTCAGGATGCCTATAGCCCTTCTGCATATTCATTTGTATCCGACCTTAACCCTGTATTATTGTATGATGCAGATAGTACCGATGCTGATGTTATGAAGCGTAAGGTTTTAAGAGGCGGTTCGTTTATGGGTAATGCAAAATCATTAAGTCCTTTCTACAGAGATGTTGAACTTCAGGGTGTTGCTCATTGTTATGTGGGTTTCAGATGTATATTGCAGGCGCCCGAAACAATCAGGAGAAATACTTCAACCAGGAATAAAACCTTCCGAGGAAAGAGAACTCCTGGTAAATTCAGTGGCGCAAGATTACCGGAAATACATTAGTCATAAGTATTGCAACAACAATTTTGTAGTTATTTAGAAACAAAACATACAAATCAAATTTACCATTAAAATCATCACTCACAAAATCAACAAAATCAACAATTATGAGCAGTAATCAGCAAAAAAAGAAAATTGGTCTGAACTCGGTTATCTCCTGGGGAGCAAGCGTCGTTATCGTAGGTTTGATGTTTAAAATCCTTCACTGGTCAGGTGGAGAATACATGATTGCGATAGGACTTCTTACGGAGTCGTTTTTGTTCTTTATCCTCGGTATTGCTTCTATGGCAGTAGTGGAAGAGGATGGAACGGCTAATGCAGGTGATGGTTCGAAATTGCATGATTTACTGGCTACATCGATAACTCCAAAAATTATTGAAAGCCTGAGTAACGGATTTAAACAATTTAATACTACAGTAGCTTCAGTTAATCAGGTTGCAGGTTCATTCGGGACAACACAGGCGCTGATAAAAGAAATGGAAACTGCTACTGCCGATGTGAAGAAATTCCGTGATAATATGTCATCAGTTGCCGGAGGATTTGATCAATTTAATAAGGCATTGACAACCATTGGTTCGATAGCCGGATCATCTCAGAATATGATTAAGGATTTTGAAGCTGCTGGTGCAGGAATGCGTGGTTTTGCAAAAAACGTTACAGAAATGAATACAAGTTTTGATCAATTCAGTAAAACGCTGGTTGCCATCAATCAGATGACTGTTGCATCAGCTACAATGCTTAAGGAATTTGAAAATGCTACTAATGGTATGAAGGCTTATAATAAAAACCTGACTGATCTTACCAAGGTATACCAGGCACAGTTGGATGCATTCAGAAAAAATTAATCATTGGATCGAAACACTATTTGCCTGTATTAATGAAATAATACAAGGCGTATTTCTGAAAAAAACTAAAAATATAAACGCATGGCATCCTTAAAAGAAACGCCCCGGCAAAAGATGATGGGTATATTGTACCTGGTACTGCTAGGAATAGCAGCTACTACGGTTACAGACCATGTACTTGACGCCTTTAGGAATTTGACTGTGAGCCTGGAAACATCAACAAAAAATGTTCAATCCACAGTTGACAATACGTTTGCTTCTTTTGAAGCAACAAAATTGAAGAATGAACCAGTACGAGCAAAGCCTGTATACGACAGAGCAATTCTGGTAAAGAAATATGCATCAGATCTTGACAACAAAATAAATGAGATTAAAGCAGAGTTAGTAAAGGAAGGTAAAGGAATAGATGAAAAGACAGGTGATGTAAATGCGAGAGCAGATGTTGATATTTCTCCAAGGATGATGGTGCGTAAAGGACGTGCATCAGATTTAAAGAAAGCTATTGAAGATACCAAAACAAAGATATTATCTACATTAAGTACCAAGGAGCAGGAAGGACTTAAGCTAGCATTGAATGTTCAGGATCCACCAAGTCGTCCAGGTATTCATGCTACATGGGAAGATGATAATTTCGGAGATGGAATTCCGTTGACAGCAGCAATTACGGCACTTACTAAAATACAGGCTGACCTTAGGAATACGGAATCAGATGTAGTAAAGAAAATTTTGGGAGAAGTGGATGTTGCGGTTATTACACTTGACCGATTTGATGCGGTAGCTGTGGCACCAACATCGTATATACTGATAGGCCAGCAATATAAGGCAGAAGTGTTTTTGTCTGCTTCCGATTCTAAAACTAATCCGGAAATCCTTGTAGGTGGTCAGAAATTGAATATTGTAGAAGGTAAAGGATTGTATACTGCTTCAGCAACTTCGGAAGGCGAAAAGAAATGGTCGGGTGTAATCCGTATCAAGCAGACTGATGGAACTATGAAGGAGTATAAATTGCCTGAGCAATCGTATACTGTTGCAAAACCATCGGCTACTGTATCGCCAGACAAGATGAATGTATTCTATATTGGCGTTCCCAATCCGGTGTCAGTATCGGCTCCCGGTTTTTCAAAGGATAAGATACGTGTGAGCATCAGTGCTGGTGAAATCAAGGGAAGCAATGGAGCGTATGAGGTAAATGTAAAACAGCGTGGTAATGTAAAAGTTACTGTTATGGGTGAGCAGGAGAAGGGTAAAATGGTTACGCTTGGTGTTTCTGAATTCCGTGTTAAACCAATTCCGCCTCCACACGTAAAATTTGCCAACAAGGGTGGTGGCAGAATGGCGGCACCTGCAATGAGGTCTCAAAACAGGATATTTGCTGTACTTGAAGACTTCGATTTTGCTGCGACATTTAACATCAATCACTTTACAATGTTTGTTGCAAAACCACGTTCAGACATACAGAAATACGAATCGAACAGCAACGTATTTACGCCGGAAATGACTGCTGCAATGAATAGTATCATTCCGGGTTCAAGGGTAACTTTTGACTTTGTATTTGCAACTGGTCCTGATGGTTTGAAGAGATCATTAGATCCAATTATTTTTACAGTTGAGTAATTAGGTGAACCTTAAGTTTAAGCTTATGAAAAAAGTAAATGTTGTACTTGCTTTGATATTGCTACTTTCCCTTGGAATTAGCACTGCGTTAATGGCACAGTCTCATAAAAAGAAAAAGAAGAAAAAGCAAACAACCGAGCAGGCTCAGGCTGAGGCGGACAGTCTTGCTGCGTATGTGAGGGATTCCTTATCAAAGGTTGTTGTGGCTCCAGCTGCGGCTGCTGAACCATTGGATACAGGCCATCAGTTAACTGATGGCCTGGTAGCCGACACCAGTAATTTTAACTGGAACACCATTGATCTGGATACAACAAAGCCACAGGATGGTTTCTATAAAATGGCTTTATTAAAAGGGGCCAAACCATTTGCTTTTCCTAAAGAGAACAAATACAATGTTAAGTTTTATAAGCGTATCTGGCGTACCATCGATCTGACTGATTCCATGAATAGAATTTTTTCTATGCCTGGTCAAACTTTGATGGGGATAATTATGGATGCGATCAAAGCCAAGAAGCTTGTTGCCTATTATGATGAAGGATTTACCAGAGCTTTGACTTATGAGAAGGTATTACGGGTGTTATCTGATAGTGTTATTGTTCCGGATCTTGATTCTTTGACAGGTGATCAGATAGGATCGCATTCTGTGTTTGTACCGTTTAATCCTGATTCAGTCACCAGGTTGGAAATCAAGGAAGATATCTTTGTTGATAAGGTGAGAGGACGATTAATTACTCAAATTATTGGTATGTCTCCACTTAAAAAAGTGAAGGGTAGCGCCGGTGATGTATTAGGAGAACAACATCCTTTCTATCTGTACTTCCCGCAATGCAGGAATGTATTTGCTGCACGTGAGGCTTTCGATACTCAGAGAGATATTTATGAACTTAGTTTTGATGATCTTTTCATTCAGCGCAATTTCAAATCGACAATTGTCAAGGAGTCAAATCCCGGAGATCTGAGGATAAGGGATAAATATCCTAATGATGAAACTAAGCAAAAAGAAGAGGCTGAAAGAATTGAACGTGAAATTCGTGAGTACAAAAATAAGTTGTGGAAATATTAAACATTGCCTAAATTGCATTAAATAACCGGATATGAGACTCAAAATTATATTTTTACTATTAGTTGGCCTGTCGACAGGTTGGGAATCAGGAGCTCAGATTAGATTGAATCCATTTTATCCTTATAGTAAATGGTCTTTAGGTGGTGGTATTGGTTTTAGTGAAATATATGGTAATCTTGATCATTCGAACTCAGAGCCGGTTTTGAGGTTGAATATTGAGCGTAATTCAAATATGTGGGTTTCATGGGGCCTTGAAGTACAGAAGGGTGCCTTATCTGATTATGAAGTTAAAAACCACTGGACAAGTGGTTTGAGCGTGTATAATCAGATTACTGCTTATGATTTACATGGTAAAGTATCTTTGGGCGAATTTTTCAGATATCCTAGAAGCTTTTTGGGTAAAACACTATTTGGTTTGTATGTAGGTGTGGGTGTCGGGTATATGAAAAATAATGTTTCTAATATTACATTGAGATTCAAACATTCAGATAAATACGCAATAACTGACTTCAATAGTTTAAACTTAAAGAGGAATAGTGCGAATTACTTCATTCCATTCAATTTTGGTTTTGATTTGCATATGACAAAAAGGGCTGTTTTTAATGTGAATTACCAATTTAGTTACGCTTTTTCGGATTATCTTGACGGCTATAATTTCCAGACACCAATTGCTACCAATAAGTATAATGATATGTTTTCTGTATTATCGTTTGGTGTGAACTGGTATATTGGCAAGGTGACTTATCATTACAGAAGATTTGGCGAAAAGAAGAAAAAATAAGTAGAAACAATATTGATTGCATACTATTTGAAAACCCTGGTTATTCCGGGGTTTTTTTATACCTTTTTTCTCATTTCGTACTTAGGATATAATGAACATGTGCCAAAGTTAATCAGGTGTTACGCTATGAGGTATTCATTAGCAATTAGTAGTGATATTCACATGGTGTTACTAAATAGTTGGACAAAATGTCTTTGACTTATTTAATTTGTAGCAGTATTTTTTATTAAAGTACTTTCTTATGTGCAGATGTTATTACCTGGTGTTGTTTTTTCTGTTTAGTGATAATTTATGTGCTCAAACTACTTTCAAGTCGGGATGGAATACCTATGCTACAGGCAGCGTTACGCATGAATACACTTACAATTTCAATTTAAACGACAGTATCAGACTATTTCTGGTAGATAGTTCACTTATTCTGACCTCAACTGATAGCCTTGTAACAATGGTAATTAATTATCCGAACCATGATAATAGCATTTATAAAACAACAACTTATCTGAATAATAAGAAGCAGATAATTAAAATTGAAGAATATAAAGATGAGGCTTTGCAGGTTACAAAAGAGTGGCGTTATGATGAAAAAAACCGAAGAAATTGTCATACGGAGGATAACAAAGTAACCGGCAATAATTTTAAAAAGTACTATGATTATTCAATAGATAAGAAATCGGGGGAGACAGTGGTTACCGAAAGTTCTTATTTCAATGGAAGGATAGAATTTTATACCAAGTCTTACTACGACAAGAATAATGTTAAATTGAAGGAGGTAAGGTATAATGATAACAACAAGGATATAGTTCATATAGAGTCTTATACCTATGGGGAAAACGGAAAGGTTAAAGAACGTTCTGTGTTTTTTCCGGAATGGAAAGTAACCAAAAAGTTTGAGGAGAAAGAGGGTAGTCAACTACCAAAGTGTAGTAAGGGTATGCCAATGGGTACAGCTGAAAAGGTCAGTTTGCATACCAGGATTGCTTTTATGAAAAGAATAATTACCAAGAATCAGGCGTTATTTTCAGACAAAGAATGTCATGATTTTGAGTATAAGTTTTCTAATTTTTCTAATTGTGACATAGTTGTTGCTTCCACAAATGTAAATAATGCCAGGAGGGCAATATTCAGATTTAAGGAGAAGCCATTATAGCAAAATTGAAAGGGGCAGTTGCGTAAAACCCGGAGCAATTATAATTCTTATTATTGTAATTGTTGGCAAGAAAATTGTGCAAAGTTATATGCCGCCCAACATTCGGATAATTGCTTATTGAAAAATGTGTTGCAGGTCAATTGGCGTTCGGCAGTCATTTTGGGTGCTGTTGTACACTACTTTTCAGGGTAATGAGTTAAATAAGTTCTGATAACAGTTTCATCATACTCATCCAGCCGTGTAGTGGCGTTATTCCTATTGTTCTTTTTACAATTCCCGAATATAAAACGAAAATCGAGCATTGTTATTAGTTATACGCTACAAGGCAAGAAAGACCACTATCTATGATATTCAGTAATTACTGACTCATTAATAATGTCGTAACATAACTCGGATCGGGTATATTATGCTTTAATTTGTAAACAACAAAAGGGGCCGTTTTAAAAGCTAACTTTTAAGACGGCCCCTTTTAAATGAAAGATTTCAATTAGTGTTGAATCTGGATCTTGTTGTTGTAGTTGATAGTACCTGATGTTACAGAAATCAAGTAAACACCATCGTTAAGAGATGTAAGGTCGAGCATACCTGAACCATTGCCCTGAGTCAGATTAATAGTTGTAGAATAAACTTCACGACCGGTAATATCGGATACAGATACAGAGCCGGTTTCGTTAGCATATTCATTCCACTGTAAATTCAGTTTGCCATTAGTTGGGTTAGGGTAAGTTTGTAAAGCAGAAACCGAAGAAGACAAATTGTTGATACCGGTAGTTATTGGTAAAATTGTCTTTGAAAGTGAATGCTGTCCGAAATGAGCAGTAGTCATAGAAGACACTCCTGTTGTAAGGTTAATACCAGCATAATTAGTTGTATTGTAATTGATGTCCTCAGGATGGATGGTATAAGTTCCAACAGGTAAATTGCTGAAAGAATAATGACCGGTAGCATCTGTATAAGCCTGCGCCATAATACCACCAGTAGTATTTAAAGCAAGAACCAGCATATTAACAGCCGGAGCCGTTGTTGTTGTACCCTTATTTGCACCAGTAGTTACATCGCCTGCAATAAAGCCAGGGCCAGCGGTTACTGTACCATAAGCCATAGTAATATCCATGTTGTCATCTATGCTTGGATCAGTATGTGCGAATACGGTAGCTAAATACCAATAGAAAGATGAATTATGATATGTAGGTACATATCCTGTGCTGGAGAAAGTGGGAGGGAAATAAGCAGCTTTAATTCTGTAGGAATCAGTAACTGCTGTAGTAGTAAACACATAGTAAGTACTTGGACCAGCACCGGTAGTTGTTACCGAATCAACTGCAGTTAGCATATGTGTTGTAGGGTTATAATGAATCAGCCAAATCTTAACTGAGGCAGCTGAATCTACAGCAACACCAGTAAAGAATACGTGACCAGAAATCCGGTTAACAGGAGGAACCGGATTAACTGTAACATTTTGAGTAGTAAATGCTGTACCACCGCAACCGGTAACAGTATATGTTATTGTAGCTACACCAACAGATACACCCGAAACAATTCCTGTTGAAGCGCCAACTGTAGCAATAGCAGTATTGCTGCTGGTCCATGTGCCACCAGAAACACCATCGGTAAGGGTAATATTGCTGCCGGCTATAACAGTAGATGGTCCGGAGATAGTACCTGCGCTAACAGTTGATGTAACAGTAATAACCTTGCTGACAAAAGCTGAGCCACAAGCACCAGTCAGGGTATAATGGATAGTATCAGTTCCAACGGCTACACCGGTAACAACACCTACCCCGCTAATAGTTGCGATTGATGGAGTTACGCTACTCCAAACACCGCCTGGTGTAGCATCGGTCAGGGTAATTGTAGACCCCAGACAAACGGTTGATGAGCCGACAATGGCCACTGGTATTGTAGCGGAGCCTACCGTGAAATTAAAATAGGCAGCACAACCAGTGCCCATGGTATATACCACCTGTGCTGTTCCGGAAGAAACACCCCAAATCACACCGGATCCGCTGATTGTAGCACGAGCAGGCGTATTGCTGGACCATACACCACCTGGAACAGACTCAATGGCAGTAATTGTTGCACCTACACAAACAGAAGAAGGACCTGTAATAGTAGCTGGAGTTGGGCTAACCGTAAAGCCATAAGTTGCATAGGATGCGCCTACAATATAGGATATAGTACAAGTACCTGCAGAAATACCGGTAACATAACCAGTGGTGCTAACTGTGCCAACCGCAACATTACTACTGCTCCAGGTGCCTCCCGTGGTGGAGTCCATAAGATAAGATCCTGCGCCAACACAACATCCGGCTACGCCGGCGATGGGGAGTACTTGGGCAAATGAGACAAATGATACAATCATTGCCAATAGGGTCATGCTAAATAGTTTTTTCATAAAAATTTGTTTTTTTTGTTAGATTGTATATATGTGTAATGTTAATTGTTTAAACTGATTTTTAAATGCACTGCCATATAAGACGAGTAATTATTCAGAAACGTTAGTAAACTAAAGAATATTTTATGTTTTAATTGAAAGTTGCTAATTCGTTTGTTTTACAAGGCATAAAGATAAAATCCGGAGGTGTACAACAAAGATTGATTTTGGATATGGTTGTACACTTCCGTATTATATGCTATTTCTGGACCTGGATTTTATAATTGCAGTTAATAGTACCGGATTTAACAGATACCAAATAGGTTCCATTGACTAAACCTGAAAGATCAACCTGATTTTCTCCGAAGCCCTGCGCCACTTTCATGCTGGTATTATAAACTATGCGTCCTGTGATGTTGGTAATGGTAATATTGACCGTTTCAGCAGCAGATTCATTCCAGATAATATTCAATTTCCCTGATGTAGGGTTAGGGTAGAGAGACACAGTTGATAATGAAGGTGACAAATTATTAAGACCAGTGGTTTTAGGGAGAATGGATTTTGAAATAGTATGCTGACCGAAACTGGCATCAGTAAAAGATGATGAACCAGAGGTAAGGTTAATACCGGAATAGGGTGTAGTGTAGTAATTAATTAACTCAGGACGAACACTATATGTACCCAAAGGTAAATTGCTGAACGAATAATGACCAGTAGCATCAGTATAAGTCTGTTGAATCAGTGTTCCGGAAGAGTTGATCGCATAGACCAGCATATTTATGGCGGGAAGCGTTCCTGAAGTGCCCTTATTTGCACCAGTAGAAACATCGCCGGCAATAAATCCAGGCCCTGAAGTAACAGTTCCATAGGCCATGTTAATATCTGTTCCATCGTTAGCCATAGCAGTAGTATGATAAATAACATCAGCGGCTGACCAATAAAAACTGCTGGTGTGGTAAGTCGGAATAAAGCCAGTACCACTAAAAGTTGTTGGGAAATATGCGGCCTTAACCCTGTAAGAATCGGTAGGTTCGCTTAAGAATTCATAATAAACACTAGTCATAATAGAAGTGGCGGAAAACGAATCTATAGCTTCCAGCATATGAGTGCCGGTATTATAATTTATCAGCCAAATTTTTAGGGTACCAAAACTATCAAGTGGTGATGCCGGAACGAAATTGACATGTCCGGAAATCCTGTTGATTGTAGCTACTGTTATTGCTGCAGTAGTGTAAGCAGTAGAGCCGCAACCGGAAACTGTATAGGTAATTGTAGCAGCACCTGCAGTAACCCCCGTAACAATGCCTGTTGTTGCGCCAATTGTGGCAACTGCAGTGTTACTACTGCTCCATGTACCACCTGAAATATAATCATACAGGGTGGATGTGCTCCCAACTGCAACTGTTGTACTTCCTGAAATAGTGCCAGGGCTGACAGAAGATACAACTGGTATCAGGGTGCTTGTTACTGAGGTTCCGCATCCTGTAGTAATGGTATAATAGATCATAGCGGACCCTGCTGATATACTCGTAACAACACCTGAAGGATTGATGCTGGCAACTGCAGGCGAGCCACTCGACCATGTTCCTCCAGGAGTTGCATCGGTTAAAGTAATGGTAGAACCAATGCAAACAGTAGATGTACCCAAAATTGAGTCGGGTAGCGGAGCTGTTGATGTAATTGTGACTAATGTGGACTGACTACATCCGGAGCCTGTAGCGTAATAGATTGTAGCGGTGCCGGCTGAAATACCGGTTGCAATACCAGTAGTCGCTCCGATGGTTGCAATTGAAGGGTTACTGCTGCTCCATGTACCACCGGGAGTAGCATCAGTCAGTGTGGACGAAGTACCCATGCAGAATGATGTTGTACCAGTAATGGGGGCAGGCAAAGTGCCCGAAACCGAGAAAGTAGCTGTAACGTAGCTTAACATTAATGAATAGGTAATAGTGCAGGTTCCAGCCGAAACACCAGTTACATAAGCAGATGATGGACCTGAAGCTGTTACAGTAGCAATTGCAGTATTGCTGCTGGACCATGTGCCACCAGGGTATGTACTATCTTCGGAAATATAGGAGGATGAACCAATGCAAGCACTCATTGTACCGGTTAGCGGATTAAGGGCAAAGGACGAAATGGATATTACCATTGCGAGTAAAAAAAGGCTTATCGTTTTTTTCATAAGTATTCTATTTAAGTGTTTAGTTTTATATGCACAAAGTATTTGACGAGATTAATTGCCAAAACGTTAGCAAATTTAGGTATTTAATTTATAGTAATGAAATAAATATAGGAGATCAAAAGGTATTAAAATATTACAGGGCACTCCATTTGGAGTGCCCTGTAGATTCAAGAATTTGTTTGGAGTTTAATTTTTTACAAATTTCAGCCTGATTGACTTACCGTTACTATCTATAAGATTAATCAGGTAGACACCTGAAGGGAGTGATTGAACATTGATTGTTTCTTTCATTTGATTATTGGAAATGGTTGTTGATTTTGATACAACAACTTTTCCTATCTGATCGTAAATCAAAATGGAAGCATCTCCATTTACAAAATCTGTGGCTTCAATCGTGAAATTCTGGTGGGCAGGATTGGGATATAGATTTACACCTAAGTTCAGGCCTTGATTGATTAAGGACGACGGATCATCGGAAGGAGGGCCATAAACCGTTAGCGTAATACTGTTGCTGGTGTCGTAAAAAGTTGCACCACAAGCTGGAACAACTGTCATGATACATCTATATACATCTCCATTTGCAGGGCTCGAATTGGTATACGTTGTCAGGCCGCTGCCCACATTGCTGCCATTTTTCTGCCACTGGTAGCTTGCAATGCTGCTTATCGATGACCACGCTGTAAATGTTACAGGTGTGCCGGCAGGTACTGTCGTGCTGCCGTTTACACTTATTGCTATACTTCCCATCTGGGCTATCACCCGCACCCTTAAATTATTCGCATCTACTATATACACATTCCCGTATTTATCGCAGCCAATTCCTGTGTTTCCCCATATCCTGGCGTTTGTAGCCGGGCCGCCATCTCCGCTGAACCCGCTCGTTCCTGTTCCCCCTGTAGTGGTGATTATGCCGGTACTCATGTTTACTACCCTGACCCTATTATTTCCATCTGATATGTAAAGATTATTGCCACCATCATACGCCAGTTTCCCCGGCTGATATAGTTTAGCCGCTGTGGCTGCCCCGCCGTCACCGGTATTCCCTGCTATGCCGGTTCCGGCATACGTACTGATTATCCCGGTTGATATAACATATTTCCGCACCCGGTTGTTAGTAGCATCACCTACATACAGGTTCCCATGGTTATCCGTGATCACATCTCTCGGATACGATAACCCGGCCGAGGTGCCTGGTCCGCCATCTCCGCCATAACCATTCCCTCCATTCCCTATTATTGTGCTGATGATGCCGGTTGTTCCATCTATCTTCCGGATCTTGAAATTCAGATTGTCGGTGATATACAGATTACCCGATGCGTCTCCGCACAATCCCAATGGGCTATTCAGCTTCGCTGCTGATGCAGGACCTCCATCACCACTCAATCCCGCACTGCCGGTAATGCCTGCTATCGTAGTGATAATTCCTGTCGAACCATTTACCTTGCGCACCGTATTACTG
>CAIUZK010000173.1 GCA_903903635.1 uncultured Bacteroidota bacterium | reverse complement strand
TTCTAACCTGTTCTTTTCCATTTTCTCTGCATTGCCAAATCTTTAAATAGGCTTGCTATTCGCGGCTCTGGCAACTTAATAAACATGCCTTCGCTAAAGCTATAGCAGTTAATAAAAGAAAAATAACTTCGCAATATGGTGGAACTTATTTCATCAACGTTCCTAATTAATTTTGTTTCTTTCGCATGCAGATTCTACTCAGGACTGACCATTATAGCCGTAGCCATTATTTCTCGTGCCGAATGTAAACAGCTTAACGGTTTCATGATCGTTAAGGCAGAAGATGTGTTTGGAGTATAAAGCCTGTTCATAATAGATTGGGCCACCTTCCCGGCAATTAAGGTATGTTTCTTCATCTATCTCGTAATGTTTGGGTTTACCAAGAAACCAGACAAAGTACTGACCGGTGACCGGAAAATACTCTTTCTCTGTTACCATAAATGATATTTTCTGCTTCATGCCTGTTTCTGCATCGTGCTTGAAGGGCAATACCTTAAAATAATAATGAAGCCAAAGCAGGATTACATCTAATACCAGTATCATAAAGAGCTTGTGCTGCCATAGCCATGTGAATATATTATTAGTGTTTAAAACAGTTTTTTGGGCAGCAACACCAATATCAAGAATGAACGCAGCAAAAAAGTATAGCGCAAAAAAGACAATAACAGCGTTCACAAGACTTACGAGGAGGCCGGGGAACCATAAGTTCTTTAGTCGTAGGTCGTAAACGGTCTGCATGAATTCTTTTTCATCAGGTGTCATCCGGATTTGCTGATAGCTGGGTGGATTCATGATCCTTATGATTTAAGCAATACTTAATTAAAAGTAATAAAACCGGGATTAATTTATGTAGGTTCATAAATATTCCTTTACCTGGGATTGAAGGAATCGATGGATGGCAGTGGTATTAATTACCTATTTTTGAACAAATTGAATTAATGAACAGGCACCTTACGGCACTATCTGAAACACACCCTGATTATGCTGATTGCCTGGTATCCTCTGTGTTGAAAAAAGTATTTTTGGCTGGCAATAAAGTAAAAGAGAATAGCCGTTTGGTGGTGGCCAGCCAGATTGCAGCGGTAAAGAAAGAGTTGGAGCAGTTGAATCATCAGGAGCCGATTGAGTTATCCTATGCCTTCCTGGAAGCAATGGAGCAAACGCTTAAGGATGTGCAGTTCAGATATGCCGTGGTATATAAAGATAACAGACCCGTATTGTTTGCCTCCTTTCAGATTTTTACACTCAGCTCGCAAAATTTTAACCTGCAGCAGAACAAGGGTTTTGTAAAGCACATCATGCGTTTTTTTCTCGACCTGAAAACAGTGAATGTGATGATGTCGGGGAATGCCTTGAGAAATAACATAACAGGCTGTTGCTATAATGAATTGATAATAGGTCAGACTGAAGCCGCTGAACTATTAGTTTCACTGGCGGAGAAAATTGCGGCAGATGAAAATATTTCGGCTTTAGTTCTTAAAGACATTGCATTTAAAGCATCACAGAAGCGTTGGTTAGGGAAATTGGGTTTTGGGCAGCCGCAGGAAGATATGGAAATGGTGATGTAGGTGGATAGCCATTGGAAGACAATGGAAGATTATGTTCAGGCCTTATCGCGTAAATACAAATCCAGGGCAAATAAAATTCTGGAGGCAGGCAATGTTCTTGAAAAGCGCACCCTCAGCGAAGTGGAAACCAATAAGTATTCATCAAAAATAAGTGGTTTGTTCAGGCAGGTAGCAAGAAGTCAATCATTCGTTCTGGCTAATCTGGCTGATGATCATTTTGGCAAGATGAAAAGTCTTTATAAAGACAGCTTTGAAGTGATGGGTTTCTTTTATGAAGGTGAAATCGTGGCTTTTACATCTGCATTTATTTCACGAGATACATATGAGTTGTATTATGCCGGCTTTGATTATAATCATAACCAGAAATTGCAGCTTTATTTCAACCTGTTATTCTCGGGATTGGAGCGGGCAATTAAACTGGGAAAGAGTGTGCTTAAGCTAGGCAGGACTTCATTGGATGCGAAAGCCAGCCTGGGAGCCCATCCGGAAGAGCTGGTATATTATTTTAAGGCCGGTAAAATAGCAGGAGTTGTGAATAACTGGTTTGCCAATTATTTTTCTTCTATGGAGGATGGTAAGTGGAAGTTGCGTAGCCCGATGAAATAATGCGTCATTTATTGGAAAGGCGCATTATCTGAAATTTACTTTCCTGATTATATCTGAATCGAGAATAGCGCTGAACCGGGCAGCTCCTATAAAGTTAAGGTGGTCGTTATCGTAGAAGTCCCTGATGGTAAAACGGGCATCATTAAAATAGTTTTTGTATCCGCAACCATGCTGTCTGCAAATATCTCTAAGCGCTGCTAAATTGGCTTCAAATACTTTGGGCTCACAGTATTTTGCAAAGGTTTTGAATACAGGTATAGTGACAAAGCAAACCTGTATGTTACGTTGCCTGAGCGTTGAGACCAGTTGTGTCAGAAGATCAATATTTTCATTGTAGTGCTCTTCCTTCATCATGCGCCGATATAGCTCTACTCTTTTTGCTCCGGCTTCAAAGGAAATGTTTTTCAGGCAGTCAGCGGTATCATACCTCAGGTAACCGTTGGGAGAAAGCCCTTCAGTAAGGTTGAGTTTAAAGCCTTTGCCAATGAATTCAACTGTTGTTTGCGGCGTATATAAAGCAATGTTAGAGTACCTGCGTAAATCGAGTTTTGTCATGCCGGGAGCTTCTATATCCCAGTATTTGCTGTAGAACCAGCACCGGAAGCTTTCTTTGGAATCGGGCAACTGAGTATAGAATGAATTATAACTGATAGGGATGATAACTAAGCGCAGGGCAGATAATTTGTCGAGGTAGCGCAACGTTAATTCTTTGTCGTAATAAATGGTCTGGCTGGCATTGGCCAGGTTGTATCCTTTGTGTGAGAAGAATGCCGGGTCGATACCATGTAATGCATGAGATGGCCCTAAAACAAGCACCTGGATCGCATTCAGACTGCTTTCGAAATCGGATCTTTTCTGGCTGTATGTATTGGGCATACCAGCCAGTTTTAATTCCAATATGCCAAAGACAATAGCCAGTGGCAATAAGAATAATGATGATCTCAGCAGGAACTTTTTCATTGTTAAAATTGAAAATAAATAAATTGCCGGTTATCGAATACGCCGAAATAAATAATTGCCAGGATAAAAGCATAATACACCATCCACCTGACGTAGACTGGTCTTCCATTTATCAATGAAAGTATGTTGCTTCTGCTTTGAAGCAGGTGAATTAGTTCCAATACCGCAATGACGACGAAACACATTCCCCAGCTTGACTTTAGTTCCAAAGGCATATCCCCTGCTATGCCATGGTATATATCAGCAATTGCATGTGGTAATTGCTGGATCATGTACCATGCATCGGAAATGGTTGTGGCCCTGAAAAATATCCAGGCAACCATAACCAATAAAAATGTAATAAAGATCTGGCTGAAGTTGTAGAGCCATTTTACTTTGGTAAGGCCAATAATTGTGTTCAGTTTTTCCCTGATTTTAAATGTGGCACTGGCAAAAATTACATAAAAGCCATGCAGCGCGCCCCATGCAATAAATGTCCAGTTGGCGCCATGCCAGAAACCGCTTATAAGAAAAACAATAAACAGATTGAAGTACCAGCGGGGAATGGAAACCCTGTTGCCGCCCAGAGAAATGTATAGATAATCGCGAAACCAGGATGATAAAGATATGTGCCACCGCGACCAGAATTCGCGGATGCTGCGGGAATGATAAGGCCGGTCAAAGTTCTTCATGAGTTTGAAGCCCATTACCCTGGCAGCTCCTATTGCCATATCGGAATAACCGGAAAAATCACAGAAAATCTGGAAGGAGAAAAAGAAGGCCGCTACCAGAATATCAAGGTGGTTATGATGGTGCGGATCGCGAAAAATGGGATCGGTAATAACAGCGAGACGATCGGCAATAACTACTTTTTTGAAGAGGCCCCACATCATTAATTTAATACCGTTTACGACACTATCGTAGTCGAATTTCTTGTGCTGGTAAAATTGGTATATCAGGTTTTGCGGTCTTTCTATAGGCCCGGCTACCAATTGAGGATAGAACATGACATACAAGGCATAAATACCGAAATGCCGTTCAGCTTTATGATGGCCACGGTAAACCTCAATAGTATAGCTCATTGCCTGGAACGTATGGAATGAAAGACCAATAGGCAATGCAATACTTAACAGGGGCAGGGAGCGGTCGGAGCCTGAAAGGAAGACATTCAGATTGTCGATAAAGAAATTGCAATATTTGAATACAGCCAGAACACCAATATTGGAGATGAGGCTGATGATAAGAAAGAGTTTTCGTTTTTTGCCTTCTGCATTTTCGATATAAATACCAGCTATATAATCTATAATGATGGTGAAAAACAGAATGAGAATATAAACAGGTATAAAGGCCATGTAGAAAACACAGCTTGAAAGCAATAAATGGATCCAGCGGAAGCGGTGGGGTAACAGGAAATAAATGAAAGTAACGATAGGAAAAAATAGGAAGAATGCCAGGGAGTTGAAAAGCATACTGAGTGAATATTTGGCGTACCTTGGGTTACAAAAATAGCAGAATAATTAATCCACTTACTTTATTTATTCTGTTATTTATGCAATATGGTATTCCTATGATATGGATATACGATAATTATTGGCATCCCGGATATTAGTGATTCTACTTTATCCCAGGTGGATAGAATGAAACATCTTTTTCAGTGATTTAGTAAAAAAGAGCCCTCCTCACCGAATTATACAGCTAATTTAAGTTATTAAACTTTTACCTTTACATCAATTATGTCATTATACACCACCGCAGGACAAATTACCATTACCTGCAACAAGCGCCTGGCTCCCTATGTCGAGATGGAAGTTAAAGAGCTCGGTTTTACCCCCGATGAAACTTTCGTAACAGGCGTTCGCCTCACCGGTACTATCAATGATTGTATCCGGCTCAATCTCAACCTCCGTTGCGCCAGCCAGGTACTCTACAGCCTCAAGCAGTTTGATGCCGTAAACGCCGATGACATATACAAAAACCTTGCCGGTTACCCCTGGGAAAAACTAATCCCTGCCGATGGTTATTTCTCCATTACCAGCAATGTACTCAACCCCACTATCAACAACAGCATGTTTGCCAACCTCCGGGTTAAAGACGCCATAGTAGACCGCATGCGCGAAAAAACCGGCAAACGCCCCAATACCGGCGCCGAACTATCAGGTGCAGTAATTCACCTGTTCTGGAAAAACGAATCCGCCGAAGTCTTTATCGACACTTCCGGCGACTCACTGGCACGCCATGGTTACCGCAAGATTCCCGGCCGCGCCCCTATGCTCGAAGCTCTGGCATCAGCCACCATACTTGCTACCCGCTGGGATAAAGCATCACCCTTTGTCAACCCTATGTGCGGCTCCGGCACAGTTGCCATCGAGGCCGCGCTCATCGCCACCAACACCCGGCCCGGCCTGTTCCGACTCAATTATGCATTCATGCACTTCATAGGCTATAATGAGCATATCTATCTCAATGAAATGGAAGTGCTCAACAACCAGATAAAAGATGTGCCCGGCCTGCGCATCATTGCCACCGACTACAGCGATATGGCTATCATCAACGCCAGGAAGAATGCCATCGCCGCCGGTGTCGCCGACCTCATTGAATTCTCAGTCTGCGATTTCGAAGCCACCAACGTACCCGAAGGGGGCAAAGGCGTTATGTTCATGAACCCCGAATATGGCGACCGCCTCGGTACAGAATCTGAACTCGAAGCCACCTACAAGCGCATTGGCGACATTATGAAAAAGAAATGCGGTGGTTATTTCGGTTACATCTTCACCGGCAACCTCGACCTCGCTAAAAAGATAGGACTCAAAGCCAAACGCCGCATAGAGTTCTACACCAGCATCATCGATTGCCGCCTCATGGAATACGAACTATACGAAGGCAGCAGGCGAATGGTGCGGGAAGAAGAGGTGTGATTATTTCATCATAATATTTCGCATTTTTTGTAACTTTATTATTACAATGAGCAGGCTAAAGAACATACACCCCGGAGAAATCTTAAAAGAAGAATTTCTGAATGAACTGAATATCTCTGCATACAGGCTGGCATTGGATATTGCTATTCCCAAAACCCGTATTTCCCAAATCATAAAAGGGAAAAGAGCCATAACAGCCGATACAGCACTCAGGCTATCAAAATACTTTGGCAACACCCCCAGGTTTTGGCTTGGCTTACAAGATGATTACGACCTGGAACAAGAACTCCTCGCCAATGCCAAGGAACTGAATGAGATCAAACAATTCAATGTTTCAGCAGCATGATATATTTAATGAAAACCGTTTCCCAAGATCAGAGCTTATCTGATTGTAATAATATATCGCAAGCTTTGCATCTTCTTCCGAACGCTCACTGAATATAAGTTCAAATGCCATATTGCTGCTGATAATTCTGAAGATTTTCTATGGTCTGACCTAACGATAAAGTTTTGTCCTTTCCGCTTATCATATCATTTCTTCTGTCCTCCAACATCTTAACCGTTGCTTCATCATATACAATATGTTCCGATTCTATTTCCTCATTCAGCAACATATAAATTGCTACTATCTTGTCATAATTGCCGGTTTCTATATTATCGTGCAATAGCTCTTTCACAGCTTCAAATTCCATAGAAATATTAAAGTGAAGCAAAAAATCTCCGGGCAGTTCAAATCAGACCATGGTGCCGATTGCTTTCGTCCTAAGGTCTGTCATTGATACAACTATCAAGGCAGGTCAAAATGTTCTGGCGGCACTGCGACTCATCGCTATCTATGGGGGGGCTGAACAGTTACCGCGCCTGGCAGGTAACACAAACGACAGAACACAATTGTGAATTGAACATTATTATCATGGAAGGGTTTCAGGGGTTTCAGACATTCCGCAATTTTTAAACCATAAACAATTGATTATCAATAATAAAAAACCGTGCAATTAGTTTGAAGCTGAATTCTGCAATAATTATTACTTGAAAGATTTCAAATCCAGAATGAAGATACTTAAGTTAAAAACATACAGAAGCCAAATGCTTGGTTCCCCGGAACAAGGTCCCGATTTTTCATCGGGAGGATTCAGGGTTCACATTGGAAATTAAAAACAAACCGCTAATTGCATGACTTAAATCATTTTTCGCACGCTTGCTATTGCCTGCAAATAGTTTAATTTTGCACTTTCTTTTTAAAATATCATACTCATGTCTGTTTTAGTCAATAAAAATTCAAAGGTTATTGTTCAGGGGTTTACAGGTGGTGAAGGTACTTTCCATGCTACCCAGATGATAGAATATGGCACCAATGTGGTAGGTGGCGTTACACCTGCAAAAGGTGGCACTACCCATCTCGATAAACCTGTATTCAACACAGTAAAAGATGCAGTAGACGGCACCGGCGCCGATGTTTCCATCATTTTCGTACCACCGGCATTTGCCGCCGATGCGATCATGGAAGCTGCCGATGCAGGTATAAAAGTGATCGTTTGCATCACCGAGGGCATACCTGTACAGGACATGGTAAAAGCACGTGAATATATAAAGAGCCGCGATTGCAGGCTGGTAGGCCCAAACTGTCCGGGTGTTATTACTGCAGGCGAGGCAAAGGTGGGCATTATGCCAGGCTTCGTATTCAAACCAGGCCGTATCGGCGTGGTTTCCAAATCAGGTACATTAACCTATGAAGCAGCCGATCAGGCTGTGAAAGCAGGTATGGGTATATCTACCGCTATCGGTATCGGTGGCGATCCTATCATTGGTACTACTACAAAAGAAGCAGTAGAAATGCTGATGAACGATCCTGAAACTGATGGTATCATCATGATAGGTGAAATAGGCGGTAATATGGAAGCGGAAGCTGCCTACTGGCTTAAAGACAATATGCGCAAACCGGTGGTAGGCTTCATTGCCGGCCAGACAGCACCTGCAGGCCGCAGAATGGGTCATGCCGGAGCTATTATTGGTGGCGCCGATGATACAGCAGCAGCTAAAATGAAGATCATGCGCGAATGCGGGATACATGTAGTAGACAGCCCTGCCAACATAGGCAAGAAAATGGCGGAAGTGCTTTCTGTTACTGCATAGGTGGTTTGTTGGTTTGTTGATATGTTGATATGTTGATATGTTGATTAGTTGATAAGTTGAGGGGTTCCCGCCTTGGGTGAAGCTATGGGGGGGCTAGGGATAAGTTAATTAGTTGATAGGTTGAATAGTAGAGAGGTAGATATAAAAAACTTAGCTCCAGGTTGATCGGGAATTGGAAATCATATAATTGGAAATTAAAATCCCTGGTACTGCCGGGGATTTTGATTTATAACATGCCGGGGAATGATGAATTTGAATATCTTTACGCCCGGTTGCATTCAACTAAAATACGATCTGAGTCCGCTAAAATGTTAAGATCTTCGGAATACCGTTGATTAACATAGTTTTAGTAATTTATGGAACGCAGATTGAACTGTATTGGTAAAGTGCAAAAAAACTAAAAATTCGAACATGAGAAAATCAATGAGCAGGATAATAGGTATTTCCCTGTTAAGTCTGCTGATCATCGCCAACACCGGACAGAAAGCCCGGGCACAGGATGTGGAAGTTTCCTTCCAGGCCTTTTATGATAACCTGGCTCCTTATGGCCAGTGGGTATCCGACCCTGAATATGGTAATGTGTGGGTTCCGAACGAAGAGGGCAACTTCCGCCCTTATGGCAGCCGCGGTCATTGGGTAATGACCGACTATGGTAATACATGGGTAAGTGAAGATCCTTGGGGTTGGGCTGTTTACCACTATGGCCGCTGGACATATGATGGCTATTATGGCTGGGTATGGATACCAGGTTACGAATGGGCTCCGGCCTGGGTTAGCTGGAGATCAGGCGACGAGTACTGCGGTTGGGCTCCTCTGGGTCCCGGCATAGGTCTTGGCTTCAATTGTCCTGAAAGCTGGTGGATATTCATTGCTCCGCAATACCTTTATCACCCCGATTACTACCACTACTGGAGAGGACCTGAATATAACAGGGGCTATATGGGCCGTACTGTAATTATCAACAACTATTACTCCGACAACAGGACTCATGTTCAGTATAACTATGGTCCGAGAAGGGAAGAAATGGAGCGTATTACGCACCAGCCGGTACAGGTGTACCGTTTCTCTGAAACACGTAGTGCAGGAGCATCTCATATCAGCGGCCAGAGAGTAAGTATGTACCGCCCTGAAGTAAACAGGAGATCTATAGAGGTAGCTCGTCCGGGCAATTCATTCAGGGCTACTCACCCACTGGGCGCACCGCAACATGCCAATGTAACCAATGTAAACAGGACTCCGGCTTTCAGACAGGAAATTCAGCAGCACAATGCTCAGCCAGGCAACAGGCAGCCAGGCAATCCTCAGCCCATCAGGCAGCAGGACCCGCAAAGGCAGCCCCAGATACAGCCTCAAAGACAAGTTGAACCTCAAAGACAGCAGGAACCTCCAAGACAGGTTCAACCACAGGTACAACCTCAAAGGCAACCAGAACCACAAAAGCAGCCTGTGAATCAACAGACTCAGCCACAAAGGCAACCTGTAAATCAGCAGACTCAGCATCCTTTCCAGGCACCGCCAAGGCCTCAGGTTCAACCTCAGTCGCAGCCTCAACCGCAAAGGCAGCCTTTCCAGCAGCCGCAGCCACAAAGGCAACAGCCAATGCCTCAGCAGCAGCCTCAGAGACAACAACCAGCTCCTCAGCAGCAGCCTCAAAGGCAACAGCCAATGCCTCAGCAGCAACCTCAAAGACAACAACCAATGCCTCAGCAGCAGCCTCAGAGACAACAGCCAATGCCTCAGCAGCAACCTCAAAGGCAACAGCCGCAACGCCAGGCTCCTCAGGGTGGCAGAGAACAGCCACAGCAAGGTGGAAGAAGATAAAAGATGAAATTTAAAACATAAGATAAACGATGCCCCGGATGAGATTCCGGGGCATCCTGATTTTATTCAAATACCAGTTTGGCTGTATACCTGCTGCCGCCAATGTCAATGCGCACAAAGTATACGCCGCTGAGATGGCTCAAAGTGCGGAATGTAGACGTGTTTCTCCATTGAGAAGAAACCGCAAACGATTCATTCATGCTCCTGCCCATCGCATCAGTCAGATGGATCTGCATAACGGTACCCGGATCAGCAAACCAGAGTATGGAGAAAGCGCCATCATGCGTTGGGTTTGGATACAGATTGCCAAACGTATTATTGTCTTCCCATACAATCACCTTCTCGGGTAAGATAATAGCCACACCGTTCTGCAGTTTGGCTGTAAGCCTGTAGTAAACAGGGGTACCAGGCTGTATAGTGCGTTGCGGCTGATCGGTAAACTCATAATACTGCATCTGGCCATGACGGGCAGATACAGTAGTAAGTGGTGAATAGTTACCCGGCCCTACCGACCGCTCCAGCAAGTAATGGTCGGCAACAGGATCGAGGTAAGAAGTCCAGTTGGTGAGCACGGTCTGGTGCTGGTACATATTGGCATCAAAAGTGATGAAGCTTGATGCGGAGTCGGAGCCAAACACCTTGCGAATAGGTGAATAGTAAATATGGTCATTGCCGGTCATCGTCCATTTAAGCCGATAATAGATTACAGGGTGATGATCAAAATTAACCGGATCGCCGATAGTATAATCAGCAACCTGCTTGTGTTGGGCAGCCACATCCAGTGCGGAGGCAAAATTCACAGAATCAAGCGACCACTGTACTGTATAGGTATCCACAGCAGTGTCTATCAACGAATGCCAGATGCATGTTGCCATTATGCCATCACGGTAAACCATAAAAGTAAGGTAGTCGGTACCGGCAGGCAGATTGCCCGTCGGGCCGCCATTATTGAACCAGAACTCTGAAAATGGCTTGGCCATAATCTCGGCATAATATCCCTTATCGTAGGGCACCCATTTCACACTTTGTGAAGGATGGTACACAAACACGCCTCCCGTATCATCAGCCAGTGTACCATTTTCAGAAGCATGACTGGCCGCATTGCTGAACTGGGTGATACCAAGGGAATAGGCATCTGTTACCGGGTTGCATGATGGGCAGGTAGTATCGTTCAAAACTGCTACCACCTGCTTATCGGTAAGGAAGAGGCGGACGCCAAAACTATCGGCAGGCGGCGTAGGCGCCCGGAGCACAAAACTGGTGCCAAAGGTGTATTGTGTTGCGCCGGGATTGTATAGTGTATCATGGCCATAGATCTCAGCGTTGGCAAGAGGAATTGATTGTCCTTCCGGTTGTATTGCCAGAATTACTTTACCACCGGGATAAAAATCAGCCCACTGGTTGCCGCTCATGTTCTCGGTAGAACTTGCCTCGGTACCAAAATCATAAATAGGATGTACCCTATCGAAAATATGGATGTCATCAATGGCTATACCCTCGTAGGTTGTGCCGGGATCGGCAGCAAGCACATACCTGAAGTGGGTGGTATACCCTGCCCCTGGTTGTGGTAATGGAATAGAAGCCACATGCCAACGGGTAAAGCCCTGGGTGTTCCAGACATTGAAGGTAGAATCATACCAGTTGGTGCCCATACCTACCGAGCCCAGTTTGGTCCAGGTTACGCCATCGTAGGAGACCTCCATGTATCCGGCATCGCACAAGGTGCTGCCACAGTTTTCGATATCGGAAGCAATGCTGAAACTGAGCATGGGCGAGGTAAGACCAGAGAGATCGAAGCAGGGTGAGTAGAGATAAGACACCTCCAGGTTGTTATAATTGCCGGTGAGGTTGGTTTTCCATGCTTTCACACCACTGGCCGCTTTATTTATCTTGCCAGAGGCAGGAGTACCATACTTCCACGAATTCCTGAACCCATCGGAATAGTAACCGCCATCGCCAGCCTCAAAATTCTCCAGGTAGGGATAAGTGGTAATTATCTGGCTGTTGCGGAAATGGTAATTGCTTATGGTGTCATTGGCTGTATATGAATCCCCAGCTTCGGTGAGCCAAACATTCAGGCTATGGGTAGTGCCCTGGGCCATATTAATGTTCTGCGGAAAAGTGTAATCCTTATCGGCTTTGGGGGCTATAGAATCTACTGTACCGGAGAAGGTGGCGCCGCCATCGAGGCTGTAATACAGATGAATATTGTAGAGGGTATGATTAACGCCATTGTGTACCCTGACGGTAAGCGGGCCCGGTGATGCCAGTCCGCAGTTATTGGGCAGTGGCGATACAATACCGGATAGGGCCGCATCGTTGACCACAGTATATATCCTGAAATTATCGATGGTCAGGCCATTGCCGTAATCGGGGGCGGCAATCAGGGAGGTATCGTTCTGACCAAAGGAGACCTGTGTAGCTGTGCTGAAGTTCTTGTTGGTCTGTCTTACCAGGTCGGTAAGCGATAAAGACTTCACGGGTGTAACAGTTCCCGGATAGGTTGCCAGGTTGTAAGCAAAAAGCGGGCTCCAGGAAACCGTGTCATTTGCCCTGGCGGTTACCACATTGCCTGAAGGCGATTTGGGCTTGCCACTGAGCAGATAGTCGAAGTCCATTCTTAACTCAGAAGTGGCGGTATCATAACCTGCGAGGTTGAACGTACCTACAAAGGTGTTGCTGCTGCCTGTGTGTAAAGTCTGGTAAGCATCCAGGCTGATGGAGCGGTTGCCGGTAATATTCACATAACTATTGACAAATGAGCGCATGCGGCCAGAGTCGCTGGCAGTGTAAAAATCCCAGTGGCCATTGGGTGAAACGCCTATCGAATCGTGGCGGGCGGTTACCCTGCCCATGGTTTCGAAGTCGTCGGAGAAAGGAGTGGTGAGATCAATGGGATTGTTGGGCAAATTGAGGATGGTCGTGGTAAAACTGTCGTTAAGGGATTGTGGATCTGCAGCGCCAATGTTGTGCAGGGCCAGGCTAATTGTATAGCTACCCAATACAGACAGATCGACACCGGGAATGGAGATGAGGGTTGTGCCATTTGCCGGGATCAGTCCCGGATTAAGAATGGTTTGCCATGCACCGGCATTTATCTTCCATGAAACAGAGTAGTTGCTGCAGGCCGATTGGTAAAGGTCCCGCACCAGAACTTTAAGTATATCACTGGCTGATAACTGAGATTTGGTATACATGCGACCACTGAGGGGCGCAACCAATTTCCCGATCATGATATCACCGGTAGTGCCAGCCAGGGTGCAGTTGCCGGTATTGGCAACGGTGCTTACTGCAATGCTACGATAACCCGGCATGCCATCCAGCTTAGGCTGAACTGCCACATAGGCCCTTTGGTTTAGCGGCATGCCGCTAAAAGTATAAGTAGTATCGGCTACAACAGAATCGACAATGTGCATGTAGTTGTCGGTTTTGCGCACCAGGTAGTAACCTGTGGCATTGAGTACCGGCGACCAGTGTATCTTAACATAGCCCGGACACTGAGCAGTATCCAGTGTTACCAGCGGGCGGTCGTTGAGGCAAAACCGGCCTGATGTAGCCGATTCACCGGTATTGTTGCGCGAAACGCGTGCCAGCATATTACAGGTACTCAGCCCTACAGGCAAGAAATCGCAATGCCTGTTGCCGGGAGGTACACTGTTGGATATAGTGGTCCAGTGTGCGCCATTGTCCTGCGAAATTTCTACTGTAAATGGATTGCCGTCGGTTCCGGCATCCCAGAAAACCCTTACGGTATCGAAGGGCGAACTGCTGCTCATGAGCTGCTCTCCACCCAATGGATAGGTAAGATGCAGGGCAGATGGCATAACATCGTAAGCTATAACATAATGCTGCGGCCCGAAGGGTATGGAATAGCCCTTTGTTTTGATCGTATATGTGCCAGCAACAGGATTATTAATGGTTACCTGCTCCACATTGTTGAGGTGATCGGGTTGTTCGGTGGCGTTGTTATTTACATTGGCTGGTGTTGGGTCCAGTACCAGCGGATAATGTGTTGTGCCGGTTGGGGTCTTTACGGTAAGATCCAGGTCGTTTACCAGTTGTTTGGCCGAGGAGGTACTTGCCGGCACATCGCTCCAGCAAAGCATGACCTTGAGCAATCCTGTATTGGGTGGTACTGTAATGGTAAATGATTGCGAATCGCCGTTATTGATGTTATTGGTAGTATAATGGGCACTGTCTATCATTTGCAAGGAGCGGTAAACATCCATTTCACCAAAGCCATGGCTATAGTCAGGGCCGGGATTGCCGAGGTCCAGAGCGCCATTGAGGAGGATAGCTTTCAGGAGGTCGGCGCGGGGCTGGGCGCCGGCATTGAGTTGCTTATACCTTTGGGTGAGCAATGCCAATCCGCCAGCCACATGTGGCGAGGCCATACTGGTACCTGCTGCCCACTCATAGGCATCTGTACCAACTGTGGAGTAGGCAATTAACCCGGTAGCTTCTATTTCAGGTTTCAGGCGGCCATCCTTTACAGGCCCCCTGGATTCATCGCTTACTTCTTCATAAAAATCGGTCATACTGCCTACCACAACGTCGTTTTTGGCAGGCTGATAGCCACCACCAACTGTGGCAAAACCCTGCGGATAGGGCGAGCAGGCCAGGTAGCCGTCGTTGCCCGAAGCGAAGACATGCAGTACCTCGGGATACTGCACAGACAGTGTATCCAGGAAACGGGAATAACCATCGTAAGTACCCGAATAATCGCAATTGCCCGCTATAACCTCATAGGAGTTATTGGTGATGGTCATGTGGTAGTCTGTATACATGGCGCCGGTAGCAGGTAATATCAGGTCATAGAGGAAATCGAGCAGGTTTACATGTGGTGCCATACCCTGCCCGAAGGGATCTACATTACCCGATCCGCCTACTATGCCATTTACATGCTCGCCATGGTTACGTGGCGGGCCGGGATTGAAATTGGTTATCCGGTCGTTGATATCGGCATGATAAATGCCTGAGGCATCATCGCCTACACCTACCGTTACACTATCTCCGGCCAACCCATATCCGCCATATACCTTTGCAGCTTTAGCCACATTGCCCTTTACTGCGGGGCAAGATTCGAGGTCGAGTGGAACGATATCGCTAACAGGGCTAATAGACTGTACCCCATACCACTGCGCCAGGGATGCCACTTTAGATGCTTCGATGATTACTTTGTAGGCTCCATATTGCTCCAGTTTGCCGTGGTTTATCTGACCACCCATGCCAGTTATGAACTGCTTAATAGCTGCGGGATCGATACCGCCATAAAACGACACCAGTACTTCTACCGCGCCATGCTTGCTTTTTACCTGCTTCCATACATAGTCGCTTGCCTTCCAGGCTGGTTTGGCATTGATGATGCTATGGACAGGCATGGCCAATATGGCTTCCTTGCTCACCGGAAAGTGCACAAAGGCTGAATAGGTATTTTCGGGCAGATACTCCAGCAGGGTTACACCGTTTTGCTTCAGTGCAGCCAACTGGGCTGATGTGGGGAGTGTATTGAAATGGATCAGTACGGGTATTGGTTCCTCCCTTACTGGCTGGGCCGACATACTGTCGAGCCAGTGATCTGCATTTTCGGTGGGTGTGATGTTGCCGCTTTTGAGGCATATTTTATGCTGAGCAGCGGCTTCCTGCGCCCATAAGGAGCCAGTTCCACAGAGGGCAATGAGGAAATAAAAAGCAATGCAATAACGAAGTTTAGATATAAATACAGCCATAGAGAGTTATATAACGTAATCTGAATCGAAATATTTTCCGGATCAATTGGTTTATAACCGGAATAAGCCATTCCGGATGCATACAAGTTACAAATATTTTATGAAATGGGCAGGGTTAAAGGAGCATTAAGTGCATTTCAAATCTTCGCGGTTTTATTCAACCCATAGGGTTGGCTTAATGATTTATTTGTCCGTGGGTTTCACCCACGGCTATTGATATTTAAGCCTTTCAGGCTATCTATATTAATCATTGTGTTTTTTACTATTCGAAGATGTAAATTGCACCCGGCGCATTTTGTATGGTGAATTTCAGCAATTTACTTACTCCATTTATCGCGCAGCTTCATGACCGGTAATTCGAAAAAGCGGTATAAAAGTGAGGATGTACCAATTACCACCGCCCAGTACAGCACATATTGGGCAATACCCATCCACACCGAACTGACTTTGAAGTTATAGAACCACATGGCAAACAGCGAAAAATGCACCAGGTAGATAGAGTAAGATACAGTACTGATGTGCCGCACTGCCCCTGCCAGGTACTTATTGCGGAACTCCTTAACCCCGGATGCATAGGGCAGGCAACAGGAGAACACTACGGGTATAACCATGTACAAAAATGCATTGGTAAAGAACCTGAAGGTGTGGTTGGGCTGCGGGGTGAAGGCCAGTTCATACTTTACAATGAAGTAGTACAGTACCACCGAGCCTAAAACGCTAAAGATAAAAAGGGGCTTTTTGATGCGGTCGAGCGCAGCTTTGTAATAGAAACTGAACCAGGCAAACAATACGCCATACATCACCGCATCGAGCCTGAACAATACCACCTTGCGGATGCCCTCGTCGGGATCGTTGCCATTGAGCGGATGGAATGCATTGGCCACCCGCACCAGCAGGAAAAAGCATAGATAGCCCATGAAAACCCGCAGCAGGAATCGGCCCTTATCTGCTGGCCGGAAAATAAGGGAGGACAAATACATAACCACAGGCAGGGTAAGGTAAAACCACTCTTCTACCGACAGGCTCCAGCCCTCGGGAAACAGGTTGAGGATATTGGGATGCACCAGGTTTTGCAGGAAAAAGTAACCTATATAATTTTCGGGGTCGAGGGTATTGCCCTTTACAAACCGGAACAAAATAATATTGAGGGTAAGTATGAGCCAGTAATTGGGCAGGGTGCGAAACCACCGCCTGATCCAGAAGCCCCGAACGGTGGCAAAAGTAAAATCTGTACTCTGAAACAATTTGATGAGTATGCCCCCTATAAGGAAACCACTGAGCACAAAAAACAACTCTACCCCTACCGGGCCCAGGTTGATTACCGAGCGCTCCAACAGGTTGACCGCCCTGCCTATATAGGCCGCATGGGCAAGCCGCTGCAGCAAGCAGTAAGAATGGGCCATAACTACCATAACAATAGCCATAACCCGCACCACATCCAGCCCTATTACCCTTTCGTTTTTAATAATTAAAGTTTAGGTAAAAGTAAAATTATTTGGGCAGAACCCTAACAGGCTGATTTCATTCCTTTGTTCTACCGGAGCCGGTGGTGCATTGCACGATAAGAATCAACTCCCCTCCACCCTATTGCTTCACAATTTTAGTAATGGTACGTTTATTTTGTTCGTCTGTTAGTTCCAGTATGTATAGACCCACAGGTAGTGATGCCACCGGTATTTGATTACTACCCGGTTGTAGCGTACCATAAAGTACTGTTACACCAACTGTATTAAGTAGCCGATACTTTGCTTGAGTAGGTAAATTATCAATATTGATTTGATCGTAGGTGGGGTTGGGGTGGATAGCAATGTCAGTTTTTAATTGATTTTCATTTTCAACACCTAAATAATTGCAATGCGGATATGTTATTTTGCGAATACGAGGAATTCCTACTTGAGCAAAAATTAGATTTCCACAAGAATCAAAATCGAATCCTGATGGCTTGAAAATTTGCGCATATTTAGGATCACCCCCATCACCAGAATTGCCACCAATCCCTGTACCTGCTAAAGTATGAATGACCCCAGAATTATCAACAACTCGTATTCTATTGTTGTAGACATCTGATATGTATAATTTCCCAAAACCATCAAATTTTAAATAACCAGGGTCAAGAGTGGCATTTTTTGCAGGTATTTCATCGCCATTGTACAGCCCACTTGTTGTACTACCTGCAATAGTAGTAATGATACCATTTGTGTCAATCATCCTGACTGTTCCCAGCCCTGTGCCCCATTCAGCTATATAAATTCTATTAAATCTATCCAGGCAGATTGAATATGGAAAAATTGCAGCAGATGTTGCTTGCCCCCCATCACCACTCGAGCCCAATATTCCGTTACCAGCAACTGTACTAATATAACCTGTTTTACTAACCTTGCGAATCCTATGGTTATTATCGTCTGAGATGAAATAATTTCCAAGATTATCGAAGCATATAGAAGAAGGGCTACTAATTGTTGCGGCTGAAGCTGGCCCACCATCACCTGAAAATCCCATAGTTGAATTGCCTACAACAGTTGAGATAATTCCGGTAGTAACATTAACCTTTCTAACTCTATAATTCTGACCGTCTGTGATGTAAAGGTTCCCTATTGAATCCAAATCAATACCACACGGTTGATTTAATTCAGCCAAATGTGCAGGTCCTCCATCGCCACTAAATCCGGGATTACCTGTACCGGCAATTGTAGATATTATGCCAGCAGTATCAATTTTTCTTACTACATGATCAAGGTTTTGTGAAAAATAGATATTGCCATACCTATCTATTACCAATCCATTTGGGTCATAAATACTTGCAGTAATAGCAGGACTTCCATTTGCTCCTGTACCATTACCAGCAATCGTAGTTATTATCTGCGCATGCAAAAACAATGGAAAAATGAGCACTGATAACAACAGGATTTTCTTCATGATCGATTTTTTATTTGCACTTACAATTCATGAGGCTTGGGTATAACATCATTGATTACGAAATTCATTCACCCCAGCCTAATATAAAATTACTAAATTTCAATATCCAATTGTGATGGGTTCAAAAAAAATCGTTTAACCTATTAGGCTATCAGGCAGTCAGACTTTATCCTTTTGCCAACTACTTAAAACACAATTTGAAATTGGGGAGAAGCACATAGGGAAATAAAAGTCTATGCCTGCATAAACTGTAAATAAAGCAGCGTTATTGCTGCAGCAGTCATAAGCAGGAAGGTGGCAACGCCCAGTACATTGGCCCGGCGGCCATTGATGTGCTTGCCCATGATTTTTTTATTGTTGCAGATAAGCAGGATGATAAATATTATAACGGGGGCTGTTAATCCGTATAGTATGGCCGAATAAAGTAAAGCCCTGATAGGGCTGATGCCCAAATAGTTCAATGACAGCCCTGCCAGCAGCGAAACAGCAATAATGATATAAAACCCTTTAGCCTCATGGAATTTCTTATCCAGCCCCATCTGCAGATCAAAGGTCTCGGAGAAAATATAAGATAATGCACCACTAAGTACAGGGATAGCCAATAACCCTGTACCGACCACTCCAAAGGCAAACAGATAATAAGCCATGTCGCCTGCCAGGGGCCTGAGCGCCTGGGCAGCCTGCTCTACGGTATCTATTTTATGAATACCGCCGGCAGCCAGCACAGCGCCTGTGGTAAGTATAATAAAGAACATTACCAGGTTGGAGAAAAACATGCCAATATTCACATCGGCTTTCATGGCATTGTACATGCGCCGGCTGGCAATGAGTTCCTTCACCTGCTTCTTCTGTTTTTCCTTCATTTCTTCTACCTCCATGGAGGCCTGCCAGAAAAAAAGATAAGGGGAAATGGTAGTGCCGAGTATACCAACAAGAATACCCATATACTCCTTATTGAATTGTATTTGCGGAATAAAGGTTGCCTTAATTACAGCCTTCCAGTCGGTATGGGCAAAGAAAGGGACTAACAGATATACCAGCAGCACCATAGCCAGGTACTTGAGCACAGAAGCGATCCTGTTGTAGGGAAACAAAACAATGAATATGAGCAGCAGCAGCGTAAAACAAACACTGAAGAAGGCTGCATCGATGCGGGGGAACAGCAGATTGGCCACAGCGCCCATACCGGCAATATCTGCCCCGATGTTCATAACGATAGCCGGGAAACTGAACAGGAGCATAACATACAGCACCCACCTGGGATAATGAGATTTGATAACACTGGTAAGTCCGGAGCCGGTAGCCATGCCTATGCGGGCACACATCTCCTGTATGGCAGCCATAAGCGGGAAGGTGATCCAGGCAGACCATAGCGTAGACAATCCGTACTGGGCGCCTGCCTGCGAATAGGTGGCGATGCCCGATGGATCGTCGTCGCTGGCACCCGTAATAAGACCCGGCCCGAGTACCTTCAGCAATCGTCTGAATTTTCCTTGTGACCTTTTCGCCTTATGCATACAATAAAGATAGGCTTATCGAAGCATGTATGAATGACAAAAATCAGCAACTGAATTATTTAATATTAGGCTTAAGAAAGAGGAGGCCGCTTTAATTAGCCGTAAATTTCGAAACCAATAATCAGGGTAAATGATAAAGGGGATAAAATGGTATTGCAAGCACGCTATATATCAATTTAATACATCTTTATTTTTTGACAAATTCGGTCTTAGTTTTGGCCTCAATTTTCACAAAAAAAACAATAGCAGGTTGAGGCAGGTTATCAGGTCGGTTTATGTATTGGGGATATGCTTGCTATTCTTCTGTAATGTTTTTGCCCAACAGGCAACATCCGGAGGAACCTATAAGATAAAAGGCCGCGTGGTTGATTCGAACAGCCGTAAAGCGATTGACTATGCGGCAGTTACGGTATTTCTAACCGGCAGTACAACGGTAGCCGGGGGTATGATAACTGATGATAACGGATATTTCACCATCGACAACCTGGGTGCAGGCGAGTATATAGCCAAGGTGGACTATATAGGATACAGCCCGAAAACCACCACCGGCATAATACTCTCAGACAAGCATATGCTGGTAAATATGGGCAACATACCCATTGTATCAGCTTCAAAATCGCTGGGCACAGTAACGGTAACGGGTACACGAAACTTTATTGAGAATAAACTGGATAAACTGGTTTACAATGTAGAAAAAGACATATCCAGTCAAAGCGGTGTAGCCACCGATGTGCTGAAAAAAGTACCCATGGTGGGTGTTGATATGGATGGAAATGTAGACCTGCTGGGCGATAAGAATGTACGGGTTTTCATTAATGGCAAACCATCGGCCATGTTTGACAACAACCTGGCCGATGCGCTGAAGGCTATACCTGCCAATATGATCAAAACAATAGAGGTGATTACCAGCCCCGGAGCACAGTATGACGCGCAGGGCACAGGGGGCATCATCAACATCATACTGAAGGATAATAAAGCAAAGGGGATGAATGGCAATGTAAACTTATCGGGTGGATCGAGGTATGAAAACGGATCGGTAAACCTGCATGTAAAAAACGGATCGCTGGATCTGAATGCTTCATTGAGCGGTAATATGCAACTGGATACAAAGTCTTTGTTCAACTCAGACCGTAAAGCAGACAGCGCTGGCATACAGCAAAACGAGCTGATACAAAACGGCTATAGTAGTTACCAGAGAGACGGATACCGGGCACAGGCCGGATTCGACTGGGCAATAACCAAGAGCGATAACATTAGTGGATCGACGAGCTATAACAACTATGGAAATACCGGAATAGGAGGCGTACCCCAATGGCTGATCAATGACCTGGTGATGCCTTACGATACCACTGCAACTGCCCGAAACACCAAAAGCCATTACCGGTATATGGGCGAAGACTGGAACCTGAACTACAAAAGGAAGTTTGCCAAAGAGGGCCATGAGTTTAGTTTTGTTTACCAGGGAAGCATTGGCGGCAGTGGTTATACCTACCAACTGGATCAGAGCTACCAGATGAATGACAAACTATTTGCGGGGGCCAAAGCCACCAATGGTTTTAAGGACCTGGAGAATAATTTTTATGCAGATTATGCCAACCCGATAACAAAGGATATTGTACTGAACACCGGAATGAAAACCAACATCAGCAACATAACCAGCAACTCAGACCATGACACGCTCAATGTGCCTTCTGGACTGTTTATGAAAGATCCGGCGCTGAATAACACCTTCAATTTTAACAGGTATATTTATTCGGCCTATGCCTCGCTGGGGTTCCCTTTGTTTAAAAAGCTGAGTGCAAAGATTGGCATAAGGGATGAGTATACCAGCAACTTTACCCCCGGAGATACAGTGAAAATACCATCTTATAATTTCATCACTCCGTCGGGCATGATATCCAGAACACTGAAAGGAAATCAGACGGTGAAGTTCAATTACTCAAGACGCTTGCAGCGGCCCGGATATGGGCAATACAACCCTTTCATCGAGGCATCTGACCCAACCAATTTATCGAAAGGTAATCCGGGATTGGCGGCACAGAAAATGCATTGGTTTGAACTGTCATATTTTAAACCATGGGACAAGGGAAGCAATATTTATGTTTCGGTATTCTACCGCTATTCGGTAGATGACTGGCAGGGGTTCAGTTCATATTTTAGCAGTTATAAAGTTGGCGATACGGTTTACAAAAATGTAACCCTTAATACCACCATAAATGCAGGTAACCAGCAAAGCGGCGGTCTTAATATTTCGGGCAACTGGGTAGTGAATGACAAATTGCAGATACGGCCAAATATGTCGCTGTTTTACAGGAAAATAACCAGCAGTTTTGTGCCGGGTGGCAGCATAAATAATGGCAGTTACCGCATGAGTACCAATGTGGCTTACCAATGCACTAAAAATCTGGCGGCTGAATTTTTCTGCAACTATAATTCAGTGCGTTATGAAATTCAAGGAAAGAATCCGTCATTTTTTTATTACAGCTTTTCAGTGAGGCAGCAATTCCTGGATAAAAAAGCCAGCCTATCTTTTTCAACTACCAACCCGTTTAACATGTATACCGACCAGGTGAGTTATGTTACTGCTTCCAACTTCACCTCTATGAACGACAAAAGATATCCTAACCGTTTATTCACGCTTAGTTTTTCCTATAAATTCGGTAAGATTGAGTATGTGGAGAATAAGGTAGAAGAGGAACCGCAAACACCCAATTAGAAAAGGCATATTAAATAATGTGCTTTTCAGAATAACTACAGAATAGGGTTTTACATTTGCTGATTGAATTGAACGATATCGGCTAAATTAAAGTATTGCACCTGATGAAATCCAACCTTTTGTTGCTCCTGATTTTACTGTCTTTCGGGCATACCTATGCTCAGGAGGACAAGATTATGGGCGAAGGAAGGATTAAGGGAAGGGTTATAGATTCAGCAAGCAGGCTTCCACTAGCTTACGCCACAATTACCTGCTTCGAAAATGCACATGGCAATGTAGCGGGAGGTATGATAACTGATGATCAGGGAACTTTTGTTATTGACAATCTGAAATCCGGAGCGTATTGGCTAAAAGTTGATTTTCTTGGGTATGGTTCAAAAACGATACAAAATGTAACAGTTGGCGCCAGGCCGGGAATAACAAATATCGGGGACATCCTCATCTCATCAAATGAAAAATCGTTGAGTGGAATAACCGTAACAGGTGCAAAGAATTTTATGGAAGTGCACCTGGATAAACTTGTGTATAATGCTGAGAGAGACCTCACAAGTCAGGGTGGTGTGGCAACCGATTTGCTCAAGAAGGTACCACAGGTGTCGGTAGATGCAGATGGCAATGTAGAATTATTGGGAAATAAAGATGTGCGGGTTTTCATAAATGGTAAGCCGTCGACCATGTTTGATAATAACCTTGCTGCGGCATTGCAATCAATACCAGCCAGCCAGATAAAGACCATTGAAGTGATAACGAGTCCGGGGGCGCAGTATGATGCACAGGGTACAGCAGGGATAATTAACATAGTACTTAAAGACAATAAATCGCAGGGAATTAATGGCAGTATAGCCTTATCGGCAGGAAGCAGATTAAATACAGGGTCGGCCAATATTCATGCCAGAAAGGGCAAGGTAGATTTCAGCATTTCACTAAGTGGCAACGAGCAGTTAAAAGGCACAACCCAAAATACACTTAACAGGATAAACACCAATGCAGACAGAACTGTGGATAGCTCGCAGATCAAACAGAATGGCACAGGAACACTGGAGAAAAACGGATATCGCGGACAAATGGGAATGGACTGGACTATCAACAAAAAAAATAACATCACTGCTACAATAAGCTACAACAACTTAGGGAATATTAATAATGGCAATACCTATCAGAGTGAACAGATGTCGTTTCCTGTCGCTTTTGATTCTACGGTAAGAAACTCAAACAATACTTTCAGATACGCCACGACAGACTGGAATATTGGCTACCTCAAAAAGTTCAGCACAGAAGGACAGGAATTAAATCTATCTTTCCAAAATAGCATTGGAAGAGGGAATACCACATTCGACCAACACCAGATTATGGCGGGGCAATCAATTCCATTTGCCGGAGCCAATGGCAATAATAATCTTAAAGACAATGAAACCTATATTGTTGCCGATTATGCCCAGCCTCTGGTAAAAGACATGACTTTGAATGTTGGGGCTAAAAGTTCATTCAGCAACATTAACAGCTATTCGGAAAACTATTTTCCGGATACAACCATCAAAAAAAGTATACTTAACCAGACCGATAACTTCAATTTCAACCGGGAGATATATGCTGCTTATGTTTCAGTAACCTTCAGGCTTTGGGATCAGTACAATTTGAAAACAGGTATCAGAAATGAGTATACTCAATTGAATATCCCTTCAGATAGTAATAAAATCGCACCATCCTATAATTCGTTTATTCCGTCTGTTATCATATCAAGAAAACTCAGTAAAAATCAAACGATAAAGGCAAGTTACTATCGGCGCATTCAACGTGCAGGCTACAAAGAGTTAAACCCTTTTATTGATGCTACAGACCCTTCGAGCCTTATTCAGGGTAACCCCTATCTGAAACCGGAAAGGACTAATGCGGGGGAGCTAAGCTACTCCAGGTTCTTTGAGCAAGGCAGTTCTTTGTTGATCAACTTTTATTACAGAAACACAGAGGATGATGAGCAAAGCTATGTCTTACATTATGACAGCATCAAAGCAGGTAAATCAACTTATAAAAATGTCACCCTGACTACCAATGAAAATGCCGGCCATCAGCAACTTACAGGTGTGAATATTTCAGGTACTTTGAGTCTTTCTCATAAACTGGAAGTGCGCGGTAATGTGCAGGTTTTTAACAAATTTATTGAAAGCAATTTTATCCCGGGAAACACTTTAAGCAGCTTTAATTACAGATCAAACCTGAATGCCAGTTATAGATTCAGTGAAACCCTGGCAGCCGAGTTTTTTGGCAACTTCAACTCAGCGCGCACTGAGATACAAGGCAAATTCCCATCCTTTACCAGTTACAGTTTTGCAGTAAGAAAGCTAATATGGAACAAGCAAGGAAGCCTTGCATTTACAACTACTAATCCATTCAATAAGTATACCGATCAGGCCATGCAGGTTACAGGCCCGGATTTCACTTTAACCAGTAACCGGAAAATACCTTACCAATCATTTGGGATAAGCTTTACTTATAAGTTTGGCAAGATGGAATATAATGAGAAGAAGGCAGATAAAGATTTGAATAACAGTGATGAAGGGAATTAAATTGGGAAAAAGATTGAGCCTGATTCATTAACTTTATTTCCGGAATCCGATTCTTATTTATGAAAATCCACCTCCTTCTTTTCTTATTTTTATTGATGTTCTGTAATTGCGGATCTCAATCAAATAAAGCGGAGCATCCATTCAAGGTAATTACCAATACACTTGAAAAGCAAACTGCCCGGGTCGGCTATGTTGACGATAATGACTTTAAACACCGGCCTTACCATATAATCGGGGAAGATACCGTTTGCATGATCGCTGATGCAAGCATATCGTTTTTAGATAGCCTGACGAAACAAGTACTTGATAGAAAAGGTAATAGTAACCAAACACCTGCTTTCATGACTGATGCAAAAATCGAGTTGCGATTAAACAGGATTTTCCTAAAGGCACATAAAACGTTTGTAGCTGGTCTGCGATATCAAAAAGACAATAAATCCACAATAGATTCCATTTTGCATACCGAAATTGAGCACACCAGGCATCAGGGGTGGGTAAGCGGGGAATTCAAGGGTGTGCCCTACTTCGTAACGGTAACCTCATTGAATAAATTCAAGATAGACATCAGCCGGGCTGCAAACCTCACACTAAGCGATATGGAAACCCATTACCGGATGATCAGGTCCACGATAGATGTGAAGTAGATAAAAGCAACGAGAAGCATAAAAGAGCTGATTGCAAAAATAAGTCCGATAAGCCCTATCCCCTGTTAAGTCCATTTAGGGATTTTGGGTTTCTGAGGTACCAATATTAGCCAACTGCCCGCATGCTGCATCAATGTCCTTGCCCCTGCTGCGCCGCAGGCGAACGTTTACTTTATGAGCCGTTAAGTATTCCATGAATTCATCCACTTTATGCTCTTCTGGCTTTTCATACCTCGCAGCATCAATGGGGTTGTATTCTATAATGTTGATCAGGTCGGCAGGAACTTTTCTGTATAGTTTTACGAGTTCCTCAGCATCTTTCAGGCTATCGTTGAAGTCTTTGAAAAGAATGTATTCGAAAGTGATCTCGCTGCCTGTTTCTTTATAAAAATAATTGAGGGCTTCTATCAGGGCATTGAGATTGTTTGTTTCATTGATGGGCATGATCTCATTGCGCTTGAAGTCGGTAGCGGCATGCAGCGAAAGCGCGAGTTTGAACTTAACCTTATCATCGGCCAGCTTCTTTATCATTTTCGAAACACCGGCAGTGGAAACAGTAATACGCCTTGGGCTCATACCCAGTCCCTGTGGCGATGTTATCTTTTCTATGGCCTTCATCATATTGCTATAGTTGAGCAGGGGCTCGCCCATACCCATAAATACAATATTGGATAGGTTTTTGTTGTAGTGCTTCTGGCTGAGTTCATTCAGGAGGGTCACTTCATCTACTATTTCATCAAAGTCGAGATTTCGAGCACGGTCCATATAGCCGGTGGCGCAGAACTTGCAGGATAAGGAACAACCCACCTGGGAAGATACACAGGCGGTCATGCGTTTTTCGGTAGGGATCAGCACGCTTTCCACATAGTAGCCATCGTGAAGTTGCAGTCGGTTTTTAATCGTGCCGTCGCTGCTGTATTGGCTATGGTGCATTTTTACCTTGGGTATAAAATACTCCACGGCAAGCTTTTCCCTCAGCGCCTTGCTGAGGTTAGTCATATCATGAATGTCTGCAGCAAATTTCTGCCACACCCATTCGTGTATCTGCTTTGCCCTGAATTTAGGTTCACCCATAGCTGCCATCATCACTTCCAGTTCGGGCAGCGAAACCTCACGCAAATTTTTCATCGGGCAAAGGTAGTTGAATTAGTTAAATGGATAATTGGTGTAAAAGTTAAAAGGTTGCGCCCTTTTTTCTATTTTTAAGCAGAAAAAACAGAAAACATGCAAAAGTTCGTAAGGTTTATATTGGTACTTTTAATTACAGTAGGTGTGGTGATGTTGGGTCTTGCCTTGTATGAGCCACAGGATTTACCGGTGACCAGAAGTATACTTATAAAAGCGCCCAAGGAAGTAGTATTTGAACAGATCGTAAAGTTTAAAAACTGGACCAACTGGAGTCCGTGGTACCTGTCGGATACGGCCATGAGAATGACATTTGCAGGAACAGACGGCATCTCAGGCTGCAGTTATCACTGGAAGGGAGATGAAAACAAATCGGGTGAAGGGGACATGAAGAATACCGGCGTTGAAGGAACTACGATGAATTTTGATGTGTCGTTTACCAGTCCAAGGGAAGGCAAAGCATTTGGTTCGCTGGTGGTAAAAGACACATTGGGTATTACAAAGGCCACCTGGAATTTCAGTATGCACTTTGGTTTTCCGCTCAATGCCATGAATGCGTTTTTGAATATGGATAAAATACTGGGTGGCGATTTTGAATTCGGGCTGGCAAACCTTAAAAAATATGCAGAGAGTCATTCCGTTATTGCACCGGTTATCGAGGTTAAGGAAGTGGAATATCCGGCACATATTTATGAGGGTATAAGGAAGACCGTAGGCATGAGCGATATGATGAAATTCTTTGCAGATACCTATGCTGCGCTGGGTAAGGAACTGGGACCACGTATTACCGGCCCTGCATCGGGTATCTTTTATACCTGGGATACCGCAAAGAAGAATTCGGATATGGCGGCTGTTTTCCCGGTGACTGATACTACTAAACCTGCGACAGGCACAGTAATCCTTCATGCAGGGCCATGCAGGGCATTGATGGCTGTGTATAAAGGAGGCTACTCAAATGAGCTAAGCTACCACAACGCAATTACCAAACGCCTGGCCGAGAAAGGCTTAAAGCAGAATCTTGTTATTGAAGAATATATAGCCGGTCCCCATGAAACTGCTGACAGCGCCAAATGGGTGACTAATATTTATTATCTGGTGCAGTAGGATTGAACCTGCGTTTTATCATTAATATCTATAAGAATCTTACGTATTTTTATAGTATCTTTATTCTGTTCTTTGCTTTTGTTTTTACGCTAATAATTTCAGGATGGTAAATACTACACGAACCGGGAATAAAAAAATAATAGTAGCAGATGTTACAGTAATGCTTTACCAACAAGGCGATTATTTCGTTGCGTATTGTCCTGCTCTTGATTTATCATCTTACGCAAAAACCGAACCAGATGCAAAAGCCTCATTTAAGGAGGCCCTGGATATATTTTTAGAATATTGTGAAGAAAATGGAACATTGGAACAAAACCTATTGGCATGTGGTTGGAATTTAAGGAATGGCTACAAGCAACCTGAAGAAGTAAGTGTCCCCCTTGAATTGTTAAAAGCTCATAAACTTCATTATTTTGATCAGAAGATCTCTATTCCATTAATCTGATGGGCATAAAGCAAATTCCTACTAAACTTTTTATAAAATATCTCCAGAAAATAGGGCTGGTGTATATACGCACCAAGGGGGATCATGATATCTGGAATTACCCCGATAAACATCCAAGGGGGAAATTAATTCGGCCAATTACATTCAAAGGAAAGGATAAAGAAATACCGGTTGATCACATCAACACAAATCTCAAGACCCTTGGTATTAGTAATGTACAATTCGAGAAAGCCATTAAAGAGCTTTAACCTTATACACCACTCCCCTTTCCTTTAAATAACCCAATACATAATCAAAGCAGGGCTTATGGTTGCCTACCAGTTCGGGTGGAAACACGCCTTTTTCGGTAAAGAGTTTGTTCATGATCAGGTGTAAGGTTGCTGTGCAGGTATAGCCAGTGGTGCGGCTCATGGATGACAGGCCTGAAGCTTTATCATTTTGATCGAAGAGGGTATAGGTTATTGATTTGGGTGTACCATTTTCTTTACCTCGTACTATAATTTTCATCAGGGTAAATTCTTCTTCATCCGGGGCCAGTTTCCATTGATTTTTCAGTATGGCTGTTGTAAACTCAAATGGTGATATTTCTGCGCCATTCATACTTATGGCCTGGGTATCAAAGAATCCTCCTTTCATCAGGGATTTGATGAGGTCTATATGGCCGGGATAGCGAAGGGTACGTTCTTTCATATCGGGAATATGGCCCATGGTAAACAAGATAGAACGCAGGCCATCGGTATTAAACGATTCCAGCGTACCTACTTCATCAAAGTCGACCAGTTCGGGCTCGCTCAGCGCAGGTTTGGTAATGATGTGTCCATTTTCCATAAGGCGTGCAGGGCGGGTGTATTCCTCTATTACATCTATTGGGGAGAACGGAGCTTTGTATTCAAATGGTTTTACCCGCTGCTTAGGCAGTCCGCCTACCATACATTCAAATGAGGTTACTTCCATATGGGCATTATGATAACCGAGCACATAGTTGCTCATGCCGGGGGCAACGCCACAATCTACAATAACCGTAACATTATTTTCCTTTGCAAGGGCATCAAGGTCCATAGCATCTTCGGGAAAGAAGGAAATATCAGCTACATCTTTTTTGGCCTTAATCACTGCCTCCAATGCTTTGTAACCCATAAATCCGGGTACTGCAAGGATCACATAGTCGAAGCCCGCCAACATCTGGCCGTATTGTGCAAAATTACCCAGATCGGCCTGCATAGTTTTAATTGCCGGCTTTCTGGCTGAGAGGATAGCCAAGGATGCCTGGCTGATATCGAAGGAGGTAACATCATAATTGCTGCTGAGGTCTATAGCCATTGTGCGGCCTACCATGCCTGCACCTAATACTGCGATCTTCATAATGCCTGAATTTGGGTGTAAAATACAACCTGAGCACTAATTTTTAGTTTATATCACTTGGCATAGAATTATATGCATATTTTGACAGATTGAGGATTGCAAATTCTCTTGTTAGGTTTTGCATTTTTTTCGCCGTAATTTGCGGGCCATATCTTCAAATTATGAATTTTCAGCTTACAGAAGAACATAAAGCGGTGCGGCAGGCTGCACGCGATTTCGCTAAAAACGAATTACTGCCAGGCGTTATAGAGCGCGACGAAAAAATGAAATTCCCTGCTGAGCAGATAAAGATGCTGGGCGAACTGGGCTTCATGGGTATGATGGTTGACCCCAAGTATGGTGGTTCGGGTATGGATACCATATCTTATGTACTGGCCATGGAAGAGATCTCGAAAGTAGATGCTTCTGTATCGGTATGTATGAGTGTGAACAACTCGCTGGTGTGCTGGGGCCTGGAGAAATACGGAAGCGAAGAGCAGAAACAAAAATACCTGACCCAATTGGCCAGCGGCAAAAAGATCGGCGCATTCCTGCTGAGCGAACCAGAGGCAGGCAGTGATGCTACATCGCAGCGCACCACCGCCATCGATATGGGCGACCATTATGTGCTTAACGGTACCAAGAACTGGATCACCAATGGCAATTCGGCTTCTTACTATCTGGTTATTGCTCAGACTTATCCGGAGAAAGGCCATAAGGGCATCAATGCACTGATTGTTGAGAAAGACTCTATTGGCGTAACTGTAGGCGCTAAGGAAAACAAACTGGGTATACGTGGCAGTGATACGCACAGCATCATGTTCCAGGATGTAAGGGTACCTAAGGAAAACCGCATTGGCGATGATGGATTTGGTTTCACCTTTGCCATGAAGGTATTGGCCGGTGGCCGTATCGGTATTGCTGCGCAGGCACTGGGTATTGCCAGCGGCGCTTATGAACTGGCGCTTAAATACTCTAAGGAGCGTAAGGCTTTCGGCACTGAAATAAGCAACCACCAGGCTATTGCATTTAAACTGGCAGATATGGCTACTCAGATCGAGGCGGCCCGTTTACTGGTGCATAAGAGCGCATGGACTAAGGACCAGGGGCTTGATTATACTTTGTCGGCATCTATGGCAAAACTATTTGCTTCGGATATTGCACAGATGGTTACCAATGAAGCGGTACAGATACATGGCGGATATGGCTATGTAAAGGAATTCCATGTTGAGCGCCTGCTACGCGATGCCAAGATCACCCAGATATATGAAGGCACCAGCGAAGTGCAGCGTATAGTTATCAGCAGAACCGTATTGAAGGGATAGTTTACCCTTCGGGATAATTTTTTTAGAGAGCTGCACTGAAAAGTGTGGCTCTTTTTTTTGCTCCTGAATCTCATAAAGGTTGTTATGTGGGCAGGGAAGGGAACTGCAGGGTAGTTGTCTGAATCAGAACCTACCTATCGGCAGAGGTCAACAGAATTAATGCATTGGCAGAATTTGATTTTGGAAGCCATGGATAAAAAGTTGATTGTTGAATTAATTGCCGGAATTTGTCTGAACCGTTGATTTCGCTGGCTTTATTAATTTAGTTGTTTTTTATGTGTGAGATTCTTTTGGGATAAATAGAAAATTGCACAGCACTGTGCAAAAAAAATTATTTGCACATTTTTTTATTGGAAATCAAGGGTTTAGCATGAAAAAATTGCGCATTTGGGTGCCAGGTGTGCAATTATCGTGTGCAATTTCGCGGACACAACGCCAACTTAATGGGAATTTAATTGTATTTTTCTGCATATATGGATAGAATTTGAGGTAAAGGTAAGCTAATGAATTTAAATTTCCAAATAAAATGGAATATTTATTTTACAAGGCTGTTTTGGTGGGTTTTAATAACTCATCTTACGTAGATAAATTGTTTAATGTATTGCAAGCTTGTTTGATAAATTGATGTAATGTGGAAAATTTTAGTTAGAAATTGGAAATCAGAAAGTGATCCACTCGCGCACATCAGGCAACTCAATTGGAAATTGGAAATTCCCACATTGGAAATTTAAAAAACTACTCTCCAGAATCCCTAAACCCGCCTAAACTGATGGCAAACCGTGTATTTACTATTGAAAAAAACCAGCACCCATACAAACCTTTTCCAGTGGGAGATGGAGACGAGTTGGCCATGCTTATCGGTAAAGAGCATTTGCTTTTGTTCATCGTAAAAGGACAAAAGCGGTATGGGAACCATAACCACATGCCTTTTGAGCACCAGGTAATTACCCCTGTTTTTTACTTTCAGCGAATAGTCGGCCATGGTATCGGCCGAAGCGAAATGGATGAGGAGCCGGTTTTTAACGTCATATTTCAAGGTAACACCACCCGAATCGCGCATGTACGGGTACTTCCATGGCTGATGATAGGAATACAGTAGTTCCGGCACAAGGGAGATTGCCTTCACCTGGCTCATGTTCTTATAGGTATGATTTAGATCTATATTAGTTGCCATGCTATCATAAACCGGGCTTTTCCTGTAGGCATTCAGCAGCTTTCTATCTGTGCCACAGCTACAAACCGCAACTACACAAAATGATAGCAGGACATAGAAACAGGCAGCTTTAAATTGCATACAACGAATATAATGAAAACCAGTCTACTAAAACATCACTAATGGCCGCAAACCCGGTTTTGTTTTTGCAATGCATTAACCGAACTACTTCCTTAATTATGTATAAAATTACAGACCGGAGCCCGGAAAATGAAAGCCCTTTATTAATTCATCAGGTGAATTGTAGCCGACTTTTTTAAGCCTTTTTCTTAGTCCTTTTTGGTTTTCACAATACTGCTTAAATACATCAAAACTAACTGGTGTCATGGCGTTGTATCTTATGTTGCCGGGCGATAACATGTGTTGGCCCATGCCTTCGGTAACAAATTTCAGCTCAATAAACGTAATTGAATTTGTATCGGCAGTAATAGATAAGTCTGCGCCCCAATCCAGCTTGTTGTTCTTTATTCCCCAAAAGTATTTTCCATTGGGTGTATCAGTGGTATATACATACAGCAGATGCAGAGGAGATTCGGCAATCTTGATGCCATTTTGGAAAATATCGCCCGACTCGCCCCACCTATCCACCCTGAAAAACACAATCCTGGAGCTATGTTGGGCCGCACAAATTACAGGAAGCAGGAGCAATAGTAATAATAGAGTTCTCATGAAATAAATTTAGGAAAAACGGGGCTACTTTTTCTTGAGGCAGGAATGAAATATCTTAAGATATTATAACCATTTGGACCATTATTTATTAAATTTGATTTAAATCACGCTATGTATTTGAACTCTTTTTTAAAAACAGGAAACCAGTATATATATTATCGGGCTGCCATACTGGTTATGATTTTGACCTTATTTTCAAACTGCAATACGAAATCTAGCGACAATGAAGTACAGTTTTGGAAATGGTTTGAGGCAAACGACGAAAGACTATATCAGCAAACTGAATCACGAGAAAAATTGTTTAATGATTTAATTAGGCAGCTACATAAAGTTGACACCAACCTCACATTCGTGTTTTCCACTATACATACTGATGGCATCAGGGATTTTACAATTTCTGCAGATGGTATCTATTAATACTTCCCCAATGTAAAATCGTTAGTTAGCAAAGCACCTCAAATTGAAAAATGGAAAATATACGCATTTAGGCAGCGAGTTGCAGAAAAATTGAAAATAAACCTCGACAATAAAACAAAAATAGGATATGACGATATTTACTTTAGAAATGCAGATGAATCAGGGAAAATTGCGATAAAATTAAATGTGCGCAATTTTATTGACGACCCTGGGTTCAAAAATGCAGTTTATATTTTATTGGATGCATTGATAGGAGAATACGATATGGAAACCCAAATTAGCACTATTGAATTTGTTTTGTTAGATGAGACTAAAACTGCTGAATTAATGCCAATTGAAAAGCTGAGAGATCTTGTTGACGAAAAGAAGAAGAAATCTAATTAGTCAATTGCGATGTAATGTAAATATCCTGTCGTCGATTAAGGTTCTTGGTTTAAAATTCCAACTGAGATAGTTCGAAAATTATCTTGTACAGCCAAGCAACTTATTGATACCTTTTCTTTGTGAGGTTATTGTTCTTCAAAAAAAACTTTGGAAATCCTACGTTTCACATTCATGCTTTTAACCTAAACCAAGGATACACGCTAACCAATCAACTTTCTTCGTAACTTTACAATATGATATATGAACTGGAAATAGAAGATGGAAAAGAAAATCCGGTTATCAATTTCTTGAAACAGTTGGATTTTCTGACCATAAAAAGTATTAAGAAAACAAGCAGAAAAAAGGTTGTTCAAAAAACACCTGAAACTGTTGATTTGCCTTACTTCGGCGTGTGCACGGAATGGGAATTTGATGTAAAAGAACTGCGTAAAAATGATTCTTCAAGACGTTTGGAAGGATGGTTATAATTGATACCGATGTTATTATTGCTGCCATCAGAGGCAATGAAGTTGCAAAACAACTGATAAGAAGTTACAGGCCTTCTATTTATATTTCTGTGGTTACATAAATGGAGCTTTTTGCAGGAGCCACAAACAAAACCAAAAAGGCCAGTGTTGAACTCGTTTTGAATGAACATGAAGTACTTCCCATCAATAAGTCCATTTGCGAAATAGCCCTAAGATTGATTAAAACATACAATACCACTAATAGCAGCCTTTTTTTACCTGATGCACTTATAGCTGCTACATGCCTGCACCATCATGCTGCACTGATAACCTTTAACACAAAAGATTTTGATATTATAAAGGGCTTGCAACTAGCCAAATAGCCTAAATCCGGAGCATAGTTACCGCTTTGCTGAGCCTTGGGTGGAAGAAGTACCATTCTCCCACCCATTCAAATTCCTGATTGGCTCATATGAAATTCCAATTCCATAATAAGTAAATACACTTACTTTTGCACCTGCAAAAACCAAATACTACAACCAAACATATAATGATTACAAAAGAAGCAGTAATTGAGGCGTTGAGCCAGGTGCAGGAACCGGATCTGGGTAAAGACCTGGTGACCCTGAATATGATTAGCGATATTGCCATTGACGGAAAGAATGTATCGTTTACGGTAATACTCACTACCCCGGCCTGCCCTTTAAAGGAAATGATTGAAAAGGCCTGTGTGAACGCCATCAGGCTGCTGGTAGATAAGGAAGCTGTGGTAAAGGTGACCATGACATCGAATGTGAACAGCAACCGTAAAGACAACAAAAGTGTATTGCCGGGCGTAAAGAATATTATTGTGGTGGCCTCAGGCAAAGGCGGTGTGGGCAAAAGCACGGTATCGGTAAACCTGGCCATAGGTCTGGCCCAGGAAGGAGCCAAAGTGGGTCTGCTGGATGCGGATATTTACGGGCCCTCCATACCCATGATGTTGGGCATGCGGGGTGAGCGGCCAAAAATGATAGATATAGACGGCCAGGGGCTGATAGTGCCGATAGAAAGATATGGTATTAAAGCCATGAGTATAGGGCTGCTGATAGATGAGAAACAGGCCGTGATCTGGAGAGGGCCGCAGGCCAGCGGAGCACTGAAACAGTTTATAACTGATGTATACTGGCAGGAACTGGATTACCTGATTATCGACCTGCCGCCGGGCACCGGTGATGTGCACCTGACCCTGGTACAAACAGTGCCCGTAACCGGTGCTGTAATCGTATCTACCCCCCAGGCAGTGGCGGCTGCCGATGCCAAGAAAGCCATTATGATGTTTAAACAGGCGCAAATCAATGTGCCTATACTCGGAATTGTAGAAAATATGGCTTATTTTACGCCGCAGGAACTACCGGATAATAAATATTATATCTTCGGGCAGGGCGGAGCACGCGAAATGGCAGAACAATTTGAACTGCCTTTCCTGGGTGAAATACCTATAGTGCAAGGCATTCGCGAAGGTGGTGATAAGGGCGTACCGGCAGTGGTGAGCGATGAACCGGTGGCTAAGGAAGCCTTTATGACACTGGCAAAAAAAGTGGCGCAGAATATTGCCATGCGTAATGCTGATATGGCGCCTACAAAGGTGGTGGAGATGATGGAACAATAAAATTTACTAACTAATAAATATACTTTATGACACGAATTCTGACCTCCTTATTAATGCTGCTTTTTCTGCAGCCGGTAATGGCACAAAGAAAGTTCAACAGAACCAGCCATGACTCTCTGCAGATCTATATGGTAAGGGTTTCGGGGGGAAGTTTTGACCTGGGAAGCAATGACGGGGCCGACGACAGAAAGCCGGCGCATACCGTAAAGCTTAAAGACTTTATGATGAGCGCTTATGAAGTGACGCAGATGCAGTGGTTTGAGATCATGGATGCCAACCCGGCTTCATCGTACAGGTGTCCTGACTGCCCGATGAATAATGTGAGCTGGACAGAAATACAGACATTTATTGAAAAGCTGAATGCCAATACCGGGAGGCACTTCCGTTTGCCTACAGAGGCTGAATGGGAATATGCAGCCAGGGGCGGCGAGAAAGAACACCTTACCCGGTTGAACACCGAGCCAAGAGGTGGCGTGAACGAATTCCTGATCAGCGACCGCACAGTGAGCAGAAGGGAGCAGGAATTGCCCGGTAAAAAATACAGTGGCCGCAGTGCGGGTCCTCAGTCTATAGCCTGGTATGTAGCCAACTCAAGCGATCATGTGCACCCTGTGGGCCGCAAACAACCCAATGAACTGGGCATTTATGATATGTGCGGTAATGTGGAAGAATGGTGTGCTGATTTTTATGCAACAACCTATGGCGGCAAGCAGCCGGTTGAAAACCCTAAGGGACCAGCCAGCGGCAAATCGCATGTAGTAAGGGGCGGCTCGTTTACCAGCCAGGCCAATGAAGTGATCGTGACCCGCAGGGCAGCATATCTGCCAGATACCAAGGCTGTATCGCTTGGTTTCAGGCTGGTTGAGGATGTGAAGTAATCTTTTCAAGTTGTATAAATAATAATAATGCCACACTGCGAAGTGTGGCATTATTATTTAGGAGAAAAACCCGCCAGCTTAATTGCCGCCAAAGAAATAAACCTGCCACCTAAAGTGTATGCAGGAAAATATGTGATTGGTAGTATTGATTGGAATAGGTATTGAGCGAATCGGAATGATGGCACTCCAGGTAAATGCTGTCTTTGGCATAATAATAATTCAGCAGGCTCCTGGGCACCCCCGGAAAAACGGTATCAAACTTTACGACCTTGTAAGTCAGGCTATCGGTAGACTTATAATTCATATATACGCCAACCACGTTGATCAGGAATCCGTTGACCTTCTGAATGGAGAACGTACTGTCAATGGTCCGATAGTAATATTTTGTCCAGGGATAGTGAGTCGTATCCAGAGGATACAGCAGGGTGTCGCCCTTATAATAACCATAGGCATAGCCCTTAAAATGCTTTGTAACATTTACGAGGCCCACAGTATGATCGGCAGCAGAATAGTTGCCACTCTTGGTGCATTGAGAAAACAGCGCTGCTGCAATCAGGAGCAGGGAAACGGAGAAAAGTGTTTTTTTCATATGATTCAGTAAGGATGTTGTATTTATCAGACGTGAAAATTAAGCAAATCGTTGGTAATTAGCCCCAAAAATTATAAACCAGGGAATAAAAATTACGGGTGGATTAAATTATGCCTTTTATGCAAATTTTAAGCATTTCTTGACGTTTGACTTATTAATTTTGGGTTGCTTAGGCATGTATCTTAAAATTCCCTGAATGAGATCAAAACATATACTCTATACTTTTATTGTATTATCCGGAATGGTTGCCTGCAGTAGCAGCAACCGGAAGTTTAATATATCAGGGGATCTGGCGGGCATGCCCGAGCAGAAGGTAATTCTTGAACAGATTAATGCCAATGATCAGATATCGATTGTAGATTCGGTGCAAAGCAAGGCAGATGGTCATTTTGAATTAAAAGGAATTGCTCCGGAGCCGGGATTATACCGTATACATTTTTCATCTACCCGGTTTAAGTTCATATTACTGTCGGTAGACAAAGGCAATATAAAGGTAGACGGAGACTGGAATACAATTGAGAATTATAAAGTATCAGGCTCAGCCGAATCGCAGGATCTGAAAGACTTTCTTGTAGCTATCAGGGTACATCTTAAGGAATACCACAGCATGAGCATAGTGCTGGACTCGTTGCAGAAAAGAGGTAACGACAGCCTGTTGAATGTAGCCAAAAAAGATTTCCAGGACAGGCGACTACATTTTACAACATTCATAGAGCGGTATGCCGATACAACCCATTATCAGCCCAATGCGATATTTGCAGCCAGGATGCTGAACGAAGGTACTGAAGTAAACTACCTTGAAGCGTTCTCGCAGAGCCTTGGCCGCAGATTTCCGAGTACCAGAATGGCTAAAGATTATGCCGAATATCACCTGAAATCAAGCGAAAAAAGGAAGCAGCTTTCGGCTAAGAGCAAGCCGGCCAATGAAGGTGAAATAGCCCCTGATGTAAATCTGCCCGATAAGGATGGTAAATTAGTAAGCCTGTCATCGCTGCGCGGCAAGTATGTACTGCTTGATTTCTGGGCATCATGGTGCGGACCGTGCAGGGGTGAAAACCCAAATGTGGTAGCAGCCTACCAAAGGTTCAAGGATAGGAACTTTACCATTTACGGTGTGTCGCTCGACAAAAATAAAGCCGACTGGCAAAAAGCAATACAGGATGATAGTCTGACATGGACACAGGTAAGTGATCTGAAAGGCTGGGTATCAGCCGCAGCCACTACTTATTCTATTCAATCGATCCCGGCCAATTTCCTGATTGACCCAAGTGGAAAAATTATTGCCCGCAACCTGCGCGGTAATCAGTTGGAGGAAATGTTGCAGTCCGTGCTGAAAGGAAAATAAATCATATACTGCATATCATGTAAATTGAATAGCCCCGCCAGATGCGGGGCTATTCAATTTTATTATTGTTATGAAGGCTATTTTGAAGCTTGCAGGAATTTGGTAACTGCACCGGTTGTTTCCTCAATATCTGCATTGGAAATGGCAGTGCTGATAAACCATGTCTCGAATGCAGATGGTGGCAAATAGACACCCTGATCGAGTAATGAATGGAAGAACTTATTGAAGTAAGCATTGTTGGCAGCGGCGGCAGATGCAAAGTTACGCACAGGCTTATCGCTGAAATGCACGCTGATCATGGAGCCAAGGCGGTTGATAACAAATGGCACATCGCCCTTGCTTAGTGCGCCTTCCAGCCCGGTGTGCAGGAGCGCAGTTTTATCATCCAGTTCTTTGTAGATACCCGGATTATCCTTAAGTGTTTTGAGCATAGTATAACCGGCGATCATGGCGATGGGGTTGCCACTAAGTGTGCCAGCCTGATACACATTGCCCAATGGCGCAATGTGCTGCATGATTTCCCTGCGGCCACCAAATGCGCCAACAGGCATGCCGCCACCAATTACTTTACCATAGGTAACCAGATCGGCATTGAGACCCAGCCTTTGCTGTGCACCGCCGGGAGCGAGGCGGAAGCCGGTCATCACCTCATCGAAAACCAATACGATACCCTCCTTGTCGCAAATGGCGCGGAGACCTTCGAGGAAACCAGGCTCGGGAATGATGCATCCCATATTGCCGGCCACAGGCTCAACAAAGATGGCTGCGATCTCTCCGGGGTTTTGAGCCACCAGGGTTTTCACTGCTTCAAGGTCGTTGTATGGCGCAGTAAGGGTATCTAATGAAACACCGGCAGTAACACCGGGGATGGTTTGAATATTGAATGTAGCTACCCCACTGCCTGCCTTTACCAGGAAAGCATCGGCATGACCATGATAGCAGCCTTCAAACTTGATGAACTTATTGCGGCCTGTGTAGCCTCTTGCCAGCCTGAGGGCACTCATACACGCCTCAGTGCCACTGCTTACCATGCGCACCATGTCGACATTAGGCGCCATGCTGACAATAAGCTCGGCCATTTCTATCTCCAGTTCGGTGGGTGCGCCAAAGGATGTTGACTGCAGGGCTTTTTCACGTATAGCAGTAACAACAGGTTCGTAGGCATGACCGAGGATCATTGGCCCCCAGGAGTTGATGTAATCTATATATCGTTTGCCATCGGCATCATACATGTAGGCACCTTTGGCGCTTTCCATAAACAAGGGTGTGCCACCTACACTTCTGAATGCACGCACAGGTGAGTTAACACCACCCGGTATTGTCTTTTGAGCCCGTTCGAATAATTGCTGGCTTTTGGTCATAATATGTATTGTTCTTTCGAAAAATGAATTTGTTTATAAAATCTAAACCTCTATCGGATAATTCAGACTACCTGTTCAACAATTTAGCTGCATCTTTGGCAAAATAGGTTGCGATAAGGTCGGCACCAGCACGCTTAATGGAAGTGAGGGATTCGAGTATGGCTTTGTTTTCATCAAGCCAACCCATCTGGGCAGCAGCCTTTATCATGGCATATTCGCCACTTACATGGTAGGCACTTACCGGCACATCCACATTGTTGCGGATCTCGCGGATGATATCGAGGTAGGCCATGGCTGGTTTAACCATAACTATATCAGCACCTTCTTCCACATCTATCAATACCTCTTTTACAGCCTCTACCCGGTTGGAATAATCCATCTGGTAGGTCTTCTTATCGCCGAAGCCGGGGGCGCTGTCGAGCGCATCGCGGAATGGGCCATAGAAGCACGAAGCATATTTGGCGCTGTAGGCCATTATACCTGTGCGGGTATTACCATTGTGTTCGAGCGCATCCCTGATAGCCAGGATACGGCCATCCATCATATCGCTGGGGGCCACAAAATCGGCACCTGCCACAGCATGGCTGACACTCATCTGTGCCAGTACCTCAACGGTAGGATCATTCACGATCTCATTACCATCTACAATACCATCGTGGCCGTAAATAGAGAATGGGTCCAGCGCAACATCGGTCATAACAATCATCTCGGGCAGAGCAGCTTTTATAGCTTTGATACTGCGCTGCATGAGCCCGTTAGGATTGAGGGCTTCTGTGCCTTTGTTATCCTTCAGTTCATCGGCACATTTTATAAAGAGCAGAACACTTTTGATACCCAATGCCCATAGTTCTTTTACCTCGAGCAGTGTGTTATCGATACTCATGCGGTAGTACCCCTTCATAGAGGATATTTCCTCACGAACACCGGTACCTTCGGTAATAAACAGCGGTGCGATAAAATCGGCCGGCCTTAAAATCGTTTCGGCTACCATAGCGCGGATGGCTGGTGTCTGGCGCAGTATGCGGTTTCTTCTTATCAGGTGCATAATTTATCTGTTTTTATTCCTAAAAGTTACTTTATCGTTTGTTTCAAATGCCGGATTCAGTCCGAATAGATTGACTACAATATCCAATCCTTGGGCTTATAATACTGCATCATCTCTTCTTCCTTACTTCCTGCTTCGGGTTTATAATCATAATACCACCTGGCCCTGGGTGGCAGGCTCATTAAAATACTCTCGGTGCGGCCATTTGTTTTCAAACCGAATAAGGTGCCCCGATCGTGCACGAGATTAAACTCTACATAGCGGCCTCTCCTTATCTCCTGCCATTCTACTTCTTTAGCAGTGTATGGCGTATCTTTTCTTTTTTCCACAATAGGGCGGTATGCATCCAGAAAGGCATTACCATTGATCTTCTGAAACTGGAGATGCCTCAATTCGTCAGCCTCATCTGCCGGGCGCAGGTAGTCGTAGAATACACCACCTATACCGCGCATTTCGTCGCCCCTGTGCTTGTTCACAAAGTACTCATCGCAGTGCTTTTTACACTCTGCATAAATATGTGGGCCAAAGGTATCCATGGCTGTTTTGAGCGTGCCATGAAAATGGCGTGCATCCTCTTCAAAAATGTAATAGGGCGTAAGATCGGAACCGCCGCCAAACCAGCAATCCAGGCGTTTATCTTCAAGATCGTATAGCTCAAACATACGCCAGTTGGCATGGATAGTTGGCACATAGGGATTGAGCGGATGAATAACCAATGACAGCCCGGCAGCGAAGAACCGGCTTTCGGGTACATTGAAGGCCAACTGCATGGCAGGAGGCAAAGCCCCCGAAACAACTGAAGTACTTACCCCACCTTTTTCGAACACATTGCCATCGGCAATTACCCTGGTGCGGCCACCCCCACCCTCGGGGCGCAGCCACATATCTTCCATAAAACGGGCCTTGCCGTCTATTTTTTCCAGGCCTGGACAAATAGTATCCTGGAGGTTGTTTATGTAGGCAACAAATTGATCTTTAATAGTCATTAAAACTGGTTAATCAGCTATGGCAAAAATGGTTTTGAATTTGTGGCTTATCCCTGATATTCTTTAACAGCATCTACAAATGCTCTGGCATGGTCTACAGGCACATTGGGCATAATACCGTGGCCCAGGTTAGCAATATATCTGTTTACACCAAAGGCATCTATCATTTCCTTTACCTCTTTCTTGATCTGTGGAATTGGCGCCAGTAGTTTTGACGGATCGAAATTGCCCTGCAGGGTGATGCTGTTGTTGGTCATTGAGCGGGCAAGGGCCGGAGTAATGCTCCAGTCGATACCAATGCCGGCAGCACTTGATTTGCTGAGATCGGGCAATGCATACCAGCTACCCTTGGGGAATAATATAACCGGGGCATCGCCACATACTGCATCGGAAATCTGAATGAGGTATGGCTCAGCAAATAATTTAAAGTCGGCAGGGCTTAACATGCCACTCCAGCTATCGAACACCTGCACCAGATCGGCTCCGGCAGCAACCTGAGCCTTGAGGTAAAGTATGGTTATGTCGGTTATCTTCTGGAGGAGGCTGTGTGCCAGTTCTGGCTCGGTAAAGCAGAATTGCTTGGCTTTATCGAATGTCTTGCTGCCCTTGCCTTCTACCATGTAGCAAAGCAATGTCCATGGTGCGCCGGCAAAGCCGATCAATGGCACGCGGCCATTCAACTCGGATTTTATGAGGCCAAGCGCTTTGTAAACATATGAGAGGCTGTTTTCAACTTCGGTTGAATTCAGGGCATCAATATCGGCCTTTGTTTTGATGACATCGGGCAACATGGGGCCCTTGCCTTCTTCAAGTAAAACCGTAAGGCCCATAGCCTGAGGTATAACGAGGATATCGGAGAAAAGGATGGCGGCATCTACCCCAACCTGATCAACTGGTTGCAGTGTGATCTCGCAGGCCAGTTCGGGGGTTTGTACCCTGGTGAAGAAATCATATTTCTCGCGCAGTTTGATATAATCGGGCAGGTAACGGCCAGCCTGGCGCATCATCCATACCGGTGGCCTTGAAACAGTTTCTCCCTTCAGCGCCTTAAGAATAAGGTCATTTTTTAAATTTGTCATTGGTTTTGAATACTAATTTATGGCTCAGGCAGTTTAAATACTATACCTGAATCGGTTTTATGTAATGTTATTCAATTATATTTTGGCACATATTTATTAACAGGCACCAAAAGTAAGCATAAGGCCAGTTAAAGGTAATGACCTGATTATTACAAATGTAGTTTCATTGTCAAAATTTTGTAAGCGGGGGTGGGGAGATAATCTTTTATTAATGGTGGGGATGGGCCAGTGGGTAGGTCGATTGAAAAAATGAATCGGGGGTGGGTGTGTAATGTGAGGTTGTATGTGGGGAACACCGCTACGACGGAAGTGGGGTTTTGGAGGCCCATAAAACCAACCGCACCAATTCAAAAAAACTTCATAAATTTGATAAATGAAAATTGCGCTTCAGTACGTAAATGATTCTAATGGCCATACACAGGCCATTCAATTACCTGTGGCTGAATGGGAGAAAATACTCACTAAGCTAAAAAAATATGAACAAGCATTGCAATTAAAGTCTGACTTAAAGGAAGCGTTTGACCAAGTTAAAACAATCAGATCTACTAAAGGGAAAAAGCAAACACTCAACGAATTCCTCAATGAACTTTAGTGTTATTCCGTCTGATAAATTTAAAAAAGAGGCAAAACGGCTCATAAAGAAATTCCCTTCCCTCAAACAAGAACTTGCTGAACTAAGCACAATATTGGCCGCACAACCCGATTCAGGAACACCGTTAGGTAATAATACCTATAAAATACGTATAGCCATAAAGAGCAAGCATAAAGGCAAAAGTGGCGGTGCGCGTGTAATAACCTACTTAGTAACTGAAGAAAAAGAAATTTACCTGCTCACCATTTATGACAAATCTGAGTTCGATATTGTTGACGACAAAACCTTGCAAAACATTATTTCAAGCCTGAGGTAGATGGCTGATATTGTTGCTGATAGCTGAGCTAGTTAGCGAATTGGTTGTTTATTGATATCCATTGCGATTATTATACAGAGAGGAAAATGTAATTGTTGGGTCTACCCCTTACTTCACCCCATCATACCTAATCTTTACAATAATTTCGTTTTCGCGGTTAATGATATCCCAGGGAGCATTGTAGCCGAGGCGAATGAAGTTGCCAATGGTTTCGTAGCCTGCTTTCGCTGAAAGTTCTCTCAGTTCATTCTCTTTTTCGGCGGTTTTATGGTCATTGGCAAAGCCTCCAAACCTGAGGGCGGCATAGTATCCTTCATCGGAGTAATGGAGCGTTATAGATGAGTCGTTTGGGTGTGGCAGGGTGTTCATATCATAGCCGGATGGCAGTACGAAACTCATTCGGTTGGCATCGGTATCAGTTTCCATATAAACTGGGGCGGTCATGGGTATTTTCTTATCCTCCCTGTTGCCGCCAAATATGTAGCCTGCCAGTCGCTTGAAATTCTGGTTGGCATTTTTTTGATGCCCCCGCTTTACAGAAGCTACGGTGGCCATTATTGCCTTGGGATAGAAACGGATCTCAAAACCATTTTCATTCTTTATCAGGTCAAATTTCTGCCTTTCCGTTTTTTTATTTGTTGCGTATGACATATAAGCGAATAAGGAGAATACAATGATTGCGATAATGACGATAATAAACATAACTTTCATGGTTTGTAGTTTATGTAAAATTACACGCGGATATCCGGCTTGATTATAACAATGGGTAATAAGGCAATAAACCGATCTTAGATATGCAACTAATTTTCTTCGTAATACGGCATATCTGTATCAGAAACATGGGGTTTTGCATCACCCTGCAATGGATGCCCCTGGGTTAAATCAGCATAATATGCTTTGTCTGCTGTTCCTTCCTGGCTATTACCGTCTGCCGGATTAGATTGAACCGGACCTTCGATGAACGTACGTGATACCTGATCGTGAATGATACCTCTCATAATATATTGTTTGTAGAACTGGCAGCACAACCATTCAGGCAACGTTACTGCAAATCCCATGTTAAAAATCAGAGCAAATCATTATTACATTTTCGAGCACTCTTCAGCACATTTGTTACACGCATCAGCACACTCCCTGCAATGTTCATTCTGATGCTTTTTGCATTCTTCGGCGCAGGCTTTGCATGCCTCGGCACATAGTTTACAAATTGCTTTGGCATGTATGCTTCCCATACTCATCAATTGAGCCGCGGCATAACAAAGGGCTGCACATTCCATGTCCAATTGAATACATTTCGCCATCATTTTTACATCCGGCTCTGTAAGGCAGGAAGATGCACAATGATTACAGATTGCTGCACATTTAAGGCAGGCATCAATACATTTTTGGTACTCGTGATAACCCATGATACTTTGATTTTCAGAATGACATAATATGCACCTGTTGAAAGGGCAAAATTAAATCCCATCAGTTACGCATGCCTTACAAGAATCATGAATAAAGTATCATAATTCACAGATTAAAGCACCTCAATAAAATTGAGGATATGGATGCAAGGCACTAACTTTGTAGTCTATATTGAAAATGATGAGTGGCAAAAAGAAGAATGGCAGACCGGGTATAGTAGGTAGTGTGCTGACGAACAAATGCCCGAGATGCAGGGAGGGCGCTTTATTTATCAATCCGAACCCATATGTGCTTAGAATGACCATGCATATGCCTGAAAACTGCCCGGTGTGCGGACAGAAATTCGAACTGCAAACAGGATTCTATTTTGGCACAGGGTATGTAAGCTATGGAATCACCATAATCCTGAGTGCTTTAACCCTGGTATTATGGTGGTTTACAATAGGCATCGGGATAAAGGATAACCGCATATGGTGGTGGCTGCTCAGCAATGCGGCATTGCTGGTGCTGCTGCAGCCTTATCTGCAAAGGCTTGCACGGTCTATATGGATAGCAATATTTGTGAAATATGATAAAAACCGGGACCGGGAGCAATTGAATGCCTGAATATCCTTAATTTTAGTGGGTACTAAATATCCAGGTACTACTTATTAAAACCTTTCGATGAAGCTAAAACTGCTCTATATACTATTACTGATTCAGGTCAACGTAGCGTTTGGCCAGGACGGATGGGTATATAAGGGCAATTTCAATGTAGGCTGTAACCTTACGTTGAACTACAGCAGGGGCAGTACTGCTTTTCCGGGGCTGAAGATATTTGCAGGTCTGGGCATTAATGGGGTTTACCAGAACCACTTCATGCTGAATTACGGACCATCGCTGTCGATATACACCAAATCTATAGGCGCCAACCTTAACCCGCTGGCATCGGATATACAGATTGATTTCACCAATTCGCTTTCGGTTGGGGTCGGCACTACCGACCTTTCTTATTATAAGTTGTTCAGAACACTTGACAACGGCTCTTACTACAATGTAATGCTGGACAAGGCCTATGCCATACTGCTTACCAGCAACTTTATAGTGAACAACCATAAGCGAAATCAGGTAGTGGGGTCGGTATCGTTCTCCTTTCCGCATTTTACCATTAATTATTTCAACGATGGCGGGGCGCCGTTTTATATCATACCTATAGCCGATAACCTGGACCGCTACTGGACCGGCGGCATTTCGGTCTTTGTGCATAATGCCGACAACTATAAAGTGAATTTCAACAGCGTTGAAGCGAGCTTCGACCAGTTTACCGGTTATAGCCCGCTGCTGTTTGAGGCATGCAGTATGCTGGGTATCTATATGCCGAACTACAACCTGCAATATGAGGAGGGAACCAATGCGCCGAAAACAGCGAACTACAATACCTCCATGTATGATATCAAGTTTTTCCCGATGAAGGGTTATGGCATAGATATAGGCGCTATGGGGGCGCTGAAGGACCGATCGTACAGGCGTATGAAAGAGTATTATTTCGGATTGCAGGACATAGTGCATGTAAAGGGCGGATTTTCGTTGCATCCGAATAATGATAACCAGCATTTTTTTATAGGTGGCGTATATAACAACTTCAACTTTGTCAACTTTTAAAACCATATTATTCCTTGTCTTGGTTGAATCCTTAGGTGGTTGTGCCCCTAAGAATATCCCTTTCAATACCAGCAACTTTAACAAAAACTCCTTTTACGCTGTGCTACCCCAGATATTGAATAAACCCATCAGGCTGGATTCGGTAATACTGTATGAAACTACTTTTGAAGAGAAACCTTATGAGGGTTATTTTGTGGTAGACTACTCGGAGGTGAACGCGCAGAATGATAAGAACATCCTGCATTATAAGAACTTCAAGGGGTTTTATCAGAAGCTGTATATACTTAAACTGGTAACTGAGCCAAGGGATAGTATAGCTATATATTTCTCGCTAAAGTATAATGCGTTTGACCAGTGTGTGGGGTTTGGCCCATCTTATCTGGGATGGTGGGACGAACAAAAGAAGTTGCTTTACTTCTATAATGAACTGTATACTAAAAGTAAGAAGAATGTATTTGCGCTAAGAAAGAGCAGGCTTCCACTGGGATTGTATATGAATGCCAATGAAATGCTGCCGGGGCAATACATAAATATAGAAAAGATGATCGTTGAAAAATCTTATGAAATAGGTAATAATGTGGTGATAGATGTGGCTCGGATCTTCAGGGACCCTGCGGCGCTGAAGTTTATGTATTTGAACAGAGAAAAGGTAGAATAGGCATGGAATTGAAGTATATATGGCGATGGATTAACTTATAAACCAACCTTTCATAATTAATATTTCATTAATGCCTAAGTAGCAGAAAAAAATATACTTTTGCAGCTCCAGCAATCAATTATCTGATCAGATCATTTAAAAAGAAATGAAGAAAACGACCATACTGCTTTCGGCAATAATAGTTATCATTGGCTTTTATGCATGCTCGCACCCACCCTTTGCACCGGCAACCCATGCTACTCATGATACACTAAATGCAAATACTACAGTTGTGATCCCACCCGATACAACACATACTCCGGAACCCGTTGATACTTCAGTATGTTTTCAAAGAGACATTCTACCTATCTTCCTTGGCAGTTGTGCCATGAGTGGTTGCCATAGCGCAGCTTCAAGAAAGGATGGCTATACATTAACCACCTATGCAACAATTACAGCTAAAGGATTGGTGAAGGGGAATGCGGCATCCAGCAAATTATATACCGTATGTAAAAACAACAGCATGCCACAAAACCCGATTGCCAAGCTGGACAGCACACAACTAAGCCTGCTGAAAAGGTGGATAAACAACGGAGCAAACAATGATACGAATTGCGCAGTAAACTGCGACACAACAAAATACACCTATTCGGGAGCAATAGCCCCCATGATGAAAACCTACTGCACCTCGTGCCACGCAACCGCTTCTGCAGCATCGGCAGGAGGAGGCATAATACTTGATACTTATGCAGCCATTCTTGTACAGGCGCAAAACGGGAAACTACTTGGCGATATAAGTCATAATACCGGATTTAACTACATGCCATTGGGCGGTGCAAAACTTTCGGATTGCAAAATAACACAGGTAAGCAAGTGGATAGCAGCGGGTGCGCCTAATAATTAGAGTACTAAAACTGAAATACAGATTTTCATTGGGAAGGCTAAAAAATCACCCGAGCCAGTGGCATGAACCGTAAAGTTACCCATGCCATTGTCCGATGAAAGATCGGCTGAATTGTCGTCAATAAGCACAATGGGGATAATAGGTAGCCCTCAATTTAGCCGCAATGCCAAAAAACCGACCTCAGCCATGGCAAATGTCCTTAGCTTAAACAGGTCGCTGCCTGCTGCTCCATAACCACTCAATAAAAGCGTTGGCCCAAATCCCGCCCCTATCGAAAACAGTGTTTTATTCTCTGGGTTCAAACTTACCTCACCTCCTGATTTATATAATAGTGCAAGCGGCATGCCAACCTGAAAACTGAATGGATTGTCTGATACCGCATCTATCGATGAATAGCTTACTTTACCCGGCTCCCATTGATAATAAAAAAAACTAAACGTCCAGTGCCACCATTTGCTTATCATTGATGGTTGCTAATTTAAAAAATGAACCGGTTGAGAAACCATATCCGGCCTTACTCTTCAGATTCAGGAATACCGAAGTATCTACGGTTGGGCTGGTTACCGGATTACCTATACCGGGAGTACGGTTTACTGAAAACATGGAATCAAGCCCCATATCCATGAACCCTGCACTTAATGCTACAGACTCCCTTTTCAACCATTTTTTCCCGGTCGAGCCATAACTTGAATAGGACCTTGGCGGATGGTAAAAATGATGTGAACCAAATTGTCCGTATGCCGCTGATGCGAACAATGTTAATAAAAGTACTGCCAATATGGATTTACGAGTTATTAAAGTGATTTTTAGTGCGCTAAGCTAATTATACTTTTCAATAGCCCTATTTTATCTCCGATAAACATTCTCCATAACATTAACTGCTATGCCCGGCTTTGGCCATATTTCCGGGTATTTACCTTGATTGGGGAATTTGATTGCAGAAAATTGCATGATGTCTGAATCAGCCCCATTCACAGGCATCACCCTATTCATCCAATTGGAAATTAATTTTGCCATTAGCAATTACTAGTAGTCCGCTTCAATGGTCATAGTACGTTTGTACCACATCACATTATTGTGCTAACTGGATTCAAGAGATCGTAAACTTGCGCAGTTCAGATAACACGGGCCACGTAACACATATCTCCTCCTGTTTTTTCTCAGATCCCATAGTATTTCGGGCAGGACGGATACCGACTGACAAAGGTGTTAAGCCGCAGACCGGCAGGGATGGTCCACACGCACATATCAGGTAACTCATTCTATTTCATTCTCTCCATCAGTAGACGGATGAAGAGAGGTGAATTCCAACCTCCTTATATATAAAACCAAAAAGCTGGTTTGTGCATTCCCTGCATCAAACCAGCTTTTGCATTTTCATAAGGATTATCGCCTAATTCTTCATATACTTCAACCTGATTAGTCTCCCTGAAGCATCCTTTACCATTACCAGATAAATAG
>CAIUZK010000172.1 GCA_903903635.1 uncultured Bacteroidota bacterium | reverse complement strand
CTCTGGGTGTGCAAAAATGTCTGAATCAGAATTTGCAGGATTTTAGAATTGTCAGAATTGTGTGGTTTGTGAATCTATACTTTGTATTTAGGAAGTTATTGTTGAACCCCAAACCAGAATTGCACATTGTGCAAGAATTATTTTGTTGCACAGTTTTTTATTGAAAATCAAGCAATTAGCCTGGAATAATTGCGCATTTGGGCTGTACGTGTGCAATTTTGTGTGCAATGGGTTGAGATTTTGATTTGCCTGTTGCATGATAAGATTATTTTATGTTTATGGACTAATTTCAGGATGTAATTACCGGATGATTCCAACTAATGAGGATGATTTGTATTTCCTCATATATGCGATGTGTTTTAATGTTTAAGGAATTGCACACTGCGTGAAAAATATTTTATTGCACAATTTTTTATTGATAATCAATAGTTTAACTTCTGTAAATTGCGCATTTTTGCACAGGGTGTGCAATTTTTATTTGCCGAATTGAAATTTGGAATTGCTGTTGCATGATAAGATTATTTTATATTTATGGACTAATTTCAATGCAAATGTAAGTCTATTAATTGAAAATGCCAAATAAAATGGAATATATATATTTATTGTAATTAAGAGTTGCGCAGGATATAACGATGGGGCAAAAAATTAATACAAGAGGCCAGGTGGGGATTTTTTTCAATTTCAACTTCGGTACGAGGATGCAGTCGAGTAGGTAAAAAAAGAGTTTTAGCTGATACGCGGAATTGATTAAATAACTACCTTTAATATGTAACACTTCATTTATGAAAAATCTTAGTCTTTTATTTGCATCACTCTTTTTATACTTTTCATCTTTTGGTACAATTGGCCCTATAACTGGTGATTCAAGCATTTGTGCCGCAGGGATCGGAGCTACAGTATACTCTTATATTGACACTACTTTGGGTGGATATTGGACGACTAGTGATCATTCAATTGCAGTTGTTGATTCTTTCTACGGAGATGTTTATGGACTAGCAGCCGGATTAGTAACTCTTACTTATACGGTTGGTCCAGATTATGTTACAAAAACCATAACTGTTAACCCTTTACCAGGGCCTATTACATTATCTCGAGATAGTATTTGCTTATACGAAAATGCAACTTTATTTGATTCCACTCCAGGTGGCACATGGGCATGTGACCCAACATATCTTATGCCAGGTAACGGTTACATTTATGGCTCAAATTTTCATCCTACGAGCCTGGGAAATGTACTTATTTCATATATATCGCTTGCAAATTGCAGGTCCTACGCAACGATTCATGTAGTTGACATACCGCCTATGATAACAGGTTTAGATTATTTGTATGTAGATTCAACTACAATTTTACATAATTACATTTCAGGAGGCAAATGGTTTAGCAGGTATACATCTATAGCAACTATTGATTCTGTTACAGGCGTTGTTACTGGAATATCGGTGGGCACAACTATGATATCCTATCTAAAGGAGTGTTATACTATGATTGAGCTGACGGTTGCCCTTCAGACAGGAATACAGCCTATTTCATCGTTAGTAAAAGGTGTTAACCTATTTCCTAACCCGGCAACAAACGAACTGACCTTTTCATCAAAGTCAGCGATTACAGAGGTATTGATCATTAACCTTTTGGGGCAACAGGTATTTAGCCATGCATATAATACTGATAAAGTACAGGTTGATATTTCGGGCTTGCAGCAAGGTGTTTATTATGTACGGTTGAATGGCACCGAGGTGAGGAAATTTGTAAAGGAATAGTGTATAAAAGGGAAGTGGGTACGGCAAAAGGATGGAGGATGGGAAATGAGATTATTGGGTTGCAGGAAGCTTAATAGCTTAAATTCAACATCGGTACCTTGATGCAGTCGAGTCCCTGAAAAAGGAGACTCGAGGGAAAAAAAGGACGGCCCTCATCGGGCCGTCCTCAACAAAAATCATATTTTCCTTATTGCTTCAGGAACTTTGCAAAGGTAACATTGCCATCACCGATTGCTTTGATGATGTAAAGTCCGGTAGCTAGCTTACTAATGTCGATGGTAGCGGTTCCAATACCCATTTCCTTACTTTCCACAATTCTGCCGCTCATATCCAATATGAAGATGGAGGCTGCCTTTTCAGATTCTATATGCAACACATCTTCTGCAGGATTGGGATAGATGAGCAATGGGCCTGCTACGAAGGGTGCGCCGGTCTGCAGAGATCCGTAAATAGTATTCAAGGTAGTGTTTGTAACTATTGCCGGATTTGAGTCGAAGTAAATGTATCCCTTGTTCTTTATCTGCGTACCCACCGCTAGTGATGGGCGTAATTTGATGTTAAAGCTCACTGCGCCGTGACTGGCTGCCTCATTGGCAAAGCTATCGGGCAGGTTAATATTGTCGAAGTTAAAGCGAACTACGCCGGGTGCGAGCCACTCTGGCACCATTCTATGGCTAGATCCAAGTATTCTCAGCGTGCCTGGGTCGACATTAGCATCGAGCGTATCTACTACCTGAACATTCTGTGCTGCTGCGGTACCGGTGTTCTGGAAGTGCAGAGTGTAGGTGAGCTTAGTGGTTGTTTGCGGTATATTGCCAGGTGCGCCGAAGCCTTTGGGGCTTACTTCCTTTACATTAGGGTCGTAAGCATTTACAACCGGAAGGCAGATGGTCATGTCATTATTGGAGTGGTCGATATCGGTAGCAGGAATATCACTGTAAATGTGGAAGCACAAAGTATCTCCGGCATGTGCCGAGGTATCGGGGTAGAGATGGATTCGCGACAAAAGGCTGTTCCAGTATCCACCAGAGCTTACATTGGTAAGGTTGGTATAGGTCCAGCGCAGTGTATCGCCCGATACGGATGTAGCTGGCACTATGCTGAGCGAGGGATCATAAATCACACGCGGGTCTTTGATAAATGTAAGCGTGCCAGATACGGTAAGGCAGCCGGTATTGCTCACATAGGGCTCCATATAAAATACCCTGCCCACCTTGACAGCTGGAGGGGCCAAGCTGTAGCTCATTACATCTACGCTGTCGCTGCACTGCAGCGGGAAGTCTACACCACCATGTGGCAGGGTGGTGAATGTATAAGCCCCGGAGAAGCAGGAAGTGAGCGGGTAGATAAAATAGTTTTGAGAAGGCAATGACACAGTATAGTTTGTCATCCACGACCTTTGAATGGTCATGTTATAATAGCCAGAGGTATTTGTAAATTGGTAGCGGTAGTTGAAGGAAACACCGGGGCTGCTCAGAGAGTTCGTGCTGTTGATTTGCATACCTTGCAGAGCAGAATCGAGGCCGTTATAAATGCAGTCAGCATTATGATCAATGTATGCTCTACCTGATATGGTGTCATACACACATGCATTAGTAACGGTAATCGGGAAGACGTCGTGAATAGTGCCCAGTGTATCAGGACCTGAAAAAATCTTGGTGGGTCGCTCTGCGAAGACGGCAAAACTACCTCCTGACAACTGGTCGTCGGTAATAACCGGATTAAACAACATGGCGCCGTACGCTGTAAAATTCCAAGGCGAAACACCTGTTGAGTTGGCAATGGTGAATACTACATTGCCACTGAGTGTATCGTAAACCCTTACCGTGTCATGTATAAAGGAAGGGTTTTTAGTTACCATGTATATTACAGAGCAGTTAGACTGGCAACTATTAGTGTCGTGGCTGGGCATGGCCATGGTAACGGCAGTAAGGCTGCCATGAGTGTAAGTCTGCGCAGTAGCAGTAGTTACAGTGAATAGCAGCAGGGCTAATACTGCACGGAGTAGTTTAGGTATCATAAGGTTTGGTTTAGTTGTTAAATTTATATTTTTTTTCTGATATAAAATGAGGTTGGGAGTAAGTTTTTTTATAATAGTAATTTTCAGTTAAAATAATTGTTACAAAAGTAAACACTCCCTATTTCAGCCCGTTTAAAGCGATGATTAGCGATTATTAATGTTTTTCAGGTTGAGTGAGAATTAATTGTTTAGCTTCAATTTCAGTGCCTTGATGCAGTCGTGTTCGTCAAAAAGGAAAGTCGAATGGGACGGAAGATCATTTTTTAGGGATATAACGATCGTAAAAATCGCCTGTGCCCTTAGCATCTAATCGGCCCACAATAACTGATGTTGAGCTATTAGACAATTCGAAATTTGGTCGCAAATGCCTATGCTCCCTGGCTCCGGCAGGAAGGGCAGCAATATTTTCCTGGTCCAGATCTGCTATTTTTAGCAGAAGGTTTGCCAGTGATCTTAATCCTGCTGTGTCACCATGTATTTGTACCTCAGTCCATCTTTCCGTGACTCCCTCAAATTCGTCTTCGATTTGGTCTACTACTATATCCAGGTGTCCGGTAATTGCAGATTTAAATTTTTTCATAGTATTAATGAATAAAGCCTTAAAATTAGGACATAATCTGCTAAGCGCAATTATTACGGAAGCCTGGGCGCGTTTTCAAGCTGTCAGCGTTTAGAGCGAGGAATTTGTAAGTGAAAAGCCTACAATAGGGTAAGAGTGAAGTTAAAAGATGGGGGGGTGAATAATGAGTTTGTAGGGTTGAAAGTTACTTTTTCTACAGTACCTTGATGCAGTCGAGTCCCTGAAGAAGGAGAGTCGATTGGGTCGGAAGGGTCGTGAGTATCAAGTTGAAAATTGTGCGCTCTTAATTATTATTCTTCTTGTTGGTGTGAAAAAAAACGCGTTCAAGGCAATTCCCCGCACCAAAAAAAGCCTTTCAAGTTTGCACTTGAAAGGCTTACTGGAGGTGGTGTGAGCCGGGATCGAACCGGCGACACAAGGATTTTCAGTCCTTTGCTCTACCGACTGAGCTACCGCACCATCAGTATTTGGGAGTGCAAAAATAGGATTATTCTGCGACAAAACAAAAAATCAACTCATTATTTCTGCTTATTGTTGCTATTTTTGAAATCGTAAGATGAAAAAAACATCGTTAGTCCAATTCAGGCAATCCTTCCTGGTGTTGCTTCTGCTGTTGTGCAGTAGCAGTTTGCAGGCGCAAAACCTGGATATTCAGTTGCTGCGCGACTGCAATGTGCATCGCAACAAATCACTGGACGGTGCAATGAAGACACTGACCAATTGCGATTATCCGGTATCGGTAGCTATACCATTGGCTGAATTGATAGCGGGTTATGCCCACCATGATAAAAAGGCTATCAATAATGGATTGCAGACCATCGCCGGATTTGGATTAAATACTGTACTTACTTTTGGTTTGAAATACAGTGTGAACCGCAACAGGCCGTATGTTACTTATCCTGATCTGGATCCTTATCAGACTTATCATGACCAGTCATTCCCATCAGGGCATTCTTCCTTTGCATTTTGTTCGGCTACATCGCTTAGCCTGTGCTATCCACGGTGGTATGTTGTAGTGCCTGCATATACGTGGGCTACCGCAGTTGGATACTCAAGACTGCACCTGGGTGTTCATTATCCCACCGATGTGCTGGCTGGCGCTGTTGTTGGCAGCGGGTCGGCATGGCTGGCTATGAAGGGGAATCAGTGGTTGCAGCACAGGAAATCGATAAAGAAGAAAACTGTGGGTGCGGAGTTGTAAACCTCCGGCTACATTATTTTCCTTTTTACCCATGCCCTCAAGGCCTCTTTTTTCATGATGGCTGCATCGGGTTCCTGCATAGGCCCGGTATAGGGTGTGCCCCTCCTGATGTAGTATTTATTGAAGGTGCTCTGGTTGATGCCCCACTTCATGAGGAATTGCTTGCGGCCATTGTTCTTAACTATGCGCAGTGTAGACTTTGACTGAAAATGATATACCCTGCTGGCGCCCACGCCCTTGAAAATGCGACAGCCAGCAGCCCACATCTTCATGGAGAAATCATCGTCGCTGCTTACACCAGGGCTCAGCTCTATGCTGTAGCCACCTGTTATGAGCCAGTATTTGCGATGCACTATTGTAGGCGGCCATGTAGAGCCAGACCAGTCGGCTTTCTGAAAGGTATTGCATTCTTTCAGCAATCCTGCTTCATTGAATGTTTCAATATGCTGCCCGTAATCTTTATGGATCACGCAGGGATTATTGTGGTTCACCGGCTCTATCATGGTACTCGAGAACATGAAGCAATCGGTACCGGCATTTTTTATTTCATCCACCAGGGTGGTATCCCATTTTGGGCAGACGTACATATCGTCGTTCATGTATACCACATAATCCATTTTGGCTAGTCCGCATGCTTCATTTACAGCCATACAAATGCCGGCATTTCCAGGCGTGTGGGTGAAGTCTAAATGCTGTTCCCTGGCCCACTGCAGTGTGCCATCGCTGCCATCGTTGATATGCAATATTACCTGGTGCGCATATGCCGAATTTTTGCGGATGCTTTCCACACACAGCTTTGCAAATGCCAGGTTATTCCATGTGGGTATTATTATTGAGAACATGTTTTTAATCGTATTTCTGTTGTAGATAGTCGCTCGTCTAAAGTTGAAATTATAACAATAGTCTTATAAATGTCAATATGACTTTGAACAGGGTAAAACTACATTGAATTGCGTAATTTTATAAAAAGTTTTTCATGCTCCTGCACATACATCCCGATAATCCGCAACCCAGAAACATAAAGATGGTCGTGGAATGCCTCTTAGATGGCGGAGTTATAATTTATCCAACAGATACCATATATGGAATAGGGTGTAATATTTACAGTCCGGATGCCATAACACGCATAGCCCGAATAAAACATATAGACCCTAAAAAGGCGCAGTTTTCCTTTATCTGCAGCGATCTCAGCCACCTGAGCGATTATGCCAAGAGTGTGGATACGCCCATCTTCAGAATGCTGAAGAAAGCGCTGCCTGGTCCGTATACTTTTATTCTGGATGCCAGTAAGCAGGTGCCTAAACTGTTGAAAACAAAAAAAGACACGGTGGGTATAAGGGTTCCTGATAATAAAATCTGCCAGCTCATAGTAAAAGAATTGGGTCACCCGCTTATGAGCGCCTCCCTGCCCATGGATGGCGATGTGGAGTATTTCACAGATCCCGAAATTATGGAGGAGCAATTCGGCAACCTTGTTGATATTGTGATTGATGGAGGCATTGGCAATATACTTTCATCTACAGTTATCGATTGCACCAGCGGTGCGCCTGTGCTCATCAGGGAAGGTGCCGGGGAGTGGGAGGGATTGTGGTAGGTTTTTAGTTGATAAGTTGAATGGTTGATAGGTTGAATAGTTGATAGGTTGAATTGTTGATTAGTTGATTGGTTGGTATGTTGATAGGTTGATCAGTTGAATAGTTGATAGGTTGAATGGTTGTGTTGTTTTTTACTTTATTTACTTTACTAAGTTTCTTTACTTTCTAATAATTACTAACTACTTTTTACTCTTTAAATTAAAATAACCGATAAATTTGAGTGGGGCGAATTCTCATCAGCGGTTTACTGACCTGAATGTATGGAAGGTAAGCAGGGCATTTAAGCTTCAAATCTATGAGCTGGTTAAGCTTTTTCCACCTGAAGAAAAATATGGTTTAACTAGCCAACTTGTGAGATCAGCAAGATCTGTTTGCAGTAATATTTCAGAAGGCCATGGCAGATTTACTTATAAAGACCAGTTGCATTTTTGTATTCAATCAAGGGGTTCGTTAAGTGAAAGCCTTAATCACCTGATAGATGCCTATGATTGCAAATACATTGATTCGGATACCTTAAAGAAATTGGAGGAGGCTGTGACTAATGTTGAAAAATTGCTAAATGGATATATTTCTTTTTTGAGAAATACAGGTAGTAACAATAAGTCGAATGAATGATTTATTTCATGCCAATTTTTTTTACCGAAAATAACTTCTCAACTAGTCAACCTATCAACCTATCAACTAATTTAGCGGAAAATCTAAGCAATGAAGCATGCATACGTATTCCCGGGGCAGGGAGCCCAGTTTTCGGGAATGGGGAAAAAGTTATATGATGAAAATGACAAGGCAAGGGCCATGTTTGAGCAGGCTAATGATATACTTGGTTTCCGGATCACGGATATTATGTTTGGTGGCACAGATGAGGAACTGAAACAAACCAATGTTACGCAACCGGCTATTTTTCTTCACTCGGTAATATTATTTGAAACCACACCCGATCTCAAGCCTGATATGGTTGCAGGTCATTCGTTGGGTGAGTTCTCGGCGTTGATCGCCAATAAGGTGCTTTCGTTTGAAGATGGGCTGAGGCTGGTAGCCAAGCGTGCCGCTGCTATGCAACGTGCCTGTATCATCAATCCTTCGACCATGGCGGCAGTACTGGGCCTTGATGATGCAAGGGTAGAAGAAATATGCAGCGAATTTAAGGATGAGGTGGTTGTGGCTGCCAATTATAATTGTCCTGGTCAGTTGGTTATAAGCGGAAGCAATGAGGGCGTAAAGCAGGCTTGTGAGCGATTGAAAGCCGCTGGGGCTAAACGTGCTTTGTTGTTGCCTGTGGGCGGCGCTTTTCATTCGCCTTTAATGGAGCCTGCACGTGAAGAATTGCAGGAAGCTATAGCCAATACGCATTTCGGAAACCCATCCTGTCCTGTATTTCAGAATGTTGATGCCATGCCTTATACCGATCCGGGATTGATCAGGCAGAATCTTATCAATCAACTTACTTCTCCTGTTCGCTGGACTCAGAGTGTGCAGCAAATGGTGGCGCACGGAGCTAATCATTTTACTGAAGTTGGGCCGGGTAATGTATTGCAGGGTCTGGTTAAGAAAATAGCAAGAGAAGTAACCACTGATGGTATAAGTTAGCAACTTGCCCACTCATCGGGTCTGAATATGGATTTTTGGTGAAGGTGCTGATAACTATTTTGATATTTAGTGAAGCAAATAGAAATAGGGATTTGTGAGAAAAGATAAGGTTAGGCGTTATCTTTAGCACTTTCCTAAGCTAATATCCAATTATAACCGGGTTACCTGTACCTATGCAACAAAGAGTAAAGAGCATATTGTTCAGATTCTTTTTAATCATTCTGCTTTTTCCTTTTTTGCAGATGTGCCTGGGTATGTTTAGTGGGCTCGGGTTGTATGGCGATTTTACGTTTTCTCCCGATGTGCCTTTTTCGTGGGCAAAATGGTGGGACGGCAGTTATCAGCAGGGTAAGGCCAGTTATCTTAATGATCAGGGCGGTTTCAGAGCGGACCTGGTAAGGATCAATAACCAGGTAGACTACTGGCTTTTTGACTTACTGCATTGCAATTCGGTAGTAATGGGCAAGAACGGTTGCCTGTTTCAACCGGATTATATCAATGCCTATTATGGCCGGGATTATGTAGGGTATGATAAAGCCAGGGCAACCTTCGGCAAAATAAAAGCCATTCAGGATACTTTAGCCAGGCTGGGCAAAACACTGATCGTGGTGCATTCGCCCTGCAAGGCCTATTATTATCCTTCTTTATTTCCCGATGAGCTGGCAGGCAAGCAGGTAGCGCCAAGTAATTTTGAGACCTATGTGCGCCTGGCCGATTCTATGAAGGTGAACCAGGTTAATTTCAATACGTGGTTTACGGATATGCGGAAGAGTACTACGGAGCTGTTGTACCCTTATCAGGGAATACACTGGAGTGTGTATGGAGCTGATCTGGCTGCAGACAGCCTGAGCAGGTATATAGAACAGATAAGGCATATACAGATGCCTCATATGGAGTGGAATAGCCTGAAGCACACCGAGAAGGCTGAGGATACAGATGATGATGTATATAAGGCGCTCAACCTGATCAACCCTATTATAAAAGAAACTTTCACGTATCCGGCAGTAGAATTCAAGGAGGATGCAACCAAAACCAGGCCCAAGGTTATCTATATAGGTGATAGCTTTATTGTAAACTGGATACATAACAACTATCTTCAGTTCAGCAATACAGATTGGGAGCTATGGTTTTATTTTCATAAAGTTATTAACCAGAATAACCGGGACCAGCCCGATAACTGGATTCCTATGGATAATTATGACTGGCTGAACAAAGTGAAAAACAGTGATGTAATTGTACTAATGTATACATCGCACAATCTTCATGAAATAGGGAATGGTTTTATTGAGAAAACTTATGACTATTTTTATCCAGCAAAATAATTTCGTGGGATGGGGCTTTACTCTTAATGATTAAGAAACCACTCTCCCTTTTTTAAATGATTATGAAATCCAGATTGGTCATATTGTTTTTTATCGCTGTTTCGGTTTACATCGTCTTCAACCGGGAGCAGTATAAAGAGACTATTTACCATTGGGATGCTGCGGGCTATTATGTGTATTTGCCAGCCATGTTTATATACCATGATTTAGGGAATTTCGGTTTTTATGCTCAGGTAAACCATAAATATAATTTAACCGGGCCTGCAGATGATTATGGATTGTTTGGCCAGCCTACAGGCCACCTTAATAATAAGTATGCAATAGGTACAGCGGTGTTTGAGTTGCCCTTCTTCTTTATAGCTCACTGGTACTGCCTTACTACTCACTCCTATGATGCCGATGGATATACTACCCCATATCAATTTGCCGGTATATTCAGTTGCATTTTCTGGGTTGGGGTGGGGCTCTTTTTCCTAAGGCGGCTTTTACAGAAATACTATTCAGATAATATTGCAGCATTCACGTTGTTGTGCATTGCTTTTGGTACCAACATTTATTGCTACGAGGCGTTTAGTATAGGTATGAGCCACCCTTATGGTTTCTTTGCTGTTTGTGGCGTGCTCTATTTTACCGATGCATTGTATAGCAGGAAAAATAAGGGTAGTTTTTATTGGCTGGCTGTATTCCTGGGACTGGTTTTTATAATAAGGCCTGTAAATATCCTGGTAGTAGTGATACCCTTACTCTGGTAGGTTAATAGTTTATCAACCCTGGTGGAGCGGTTCCGGTTTTTGGGGCAGCGGATAAAGGATGTAGCTATATCGGTGGCTGTGTTTTTTATGGTGGCCATGATACAACTGGGTTACTGGAAATACTCTACAGGGCAATGGTTTTATTATTCATATAAAGGAGAACGGTTCAACTTTAAACGGCCCCATGTGGTTGAAGGGTTGTTCAGTTACCAGAAGGGATGGTTTATCTATACGCCTATTGCGTTTTTGGCCATACTGGGGTTGCTGTATATGTGGTATAAGAAAAGCAAGTTGGCTCCCGGAATTTTATTCTTTTATGCACTGACCATCTATGTGGTCTTTTGCTGGCAGGAGTGGTGGTATGGTGGCGGTTTTGGCGCCAGAGCATTGGTAGAGACATTGCCATTTTTAGCAATATCACTGGCATATATGGCCGATGGTGTTTTTAAAAGAGAGAAGGGTATGGCGCTTAAGGCCGCGTTTTCGATCGTAACAGGGTTTCTGGTATTGCTTAATTTATTCCAGACTTTCCAATACTCAAAAGGAACCATTCATTATGTAAAGATGAACCGAACCTACTACTGGAAAGTTTTTGGCAAGATAAAGCCAACCGCCGAAGAATACAAAACCATGATGACTGACGATGAATGCAATAAGGAGAAAGAAGATTGTTTTGGGGATAAGTAATTTTGGTACTCCTTGATATTTTTGCCGCTATCTTTTATCCTTCTAACATTCATAGTTGGGTATAGATAAAATATCCAATCAAGCACATTATCTGTGCTACAGCAATACTATTTGTCTGAAATAATAACATTACATTATGCTCTGCACCCACCATAACCAAATGAATATTTCATACCCGCTTATTGCATAAAATCCCATTTTGCTCTATCATATTCTATTTTCTGAATTAAAAACATTTTTCTGTTCTGATTGATCATACTGTCGGAAATGCACAATGAATTAGGTGGAACAAATCGAGCACCAACACCAAAATAAACTCCGTTTTTTTTAATTTTCTTTGGTTCATACCCGCCATATGGGAAATCATTAATTGCTGCTATATCCTTTGGATGAATATTGCCTTTTTTGATTTCCTGCAAATAAAACTCGGTACTAAACACAGTAAATGAATTATCATAATGATGCATTATAGGTAATATCAAATGTGAACATAAATTTTGCTCCTCTTGTACAAATTGTCCTAATGAAATGACAGTTTCGCAAGTACTCACATTCTGATAGTAATAATCACATAAGTCAGGGTAAGTGCTTTTTAACTCTGCCATTATATCGTTTTGATCAATACCAATCAACCGATCAGAGGGAATTCCGTAAGTAACGCACAAGTGAACTAATTCATCAATGGTTGCGGAAATGAGCTGTGGATAAGTCTTGCCAGATTTAAAATACTTACTTTGATTCTTTAGTTTGTTTTTTACTAATTGGTCATGCGCATATAGTTCATACATTTTATGTAGTAGCCGTACATTTATTCGCCTGGTATATATAGGCCTACCTAGCCTATATAATTCATTTATCCTATTCTTATTATCGAAATAGAATCGAGATTGCGAAATATATTTTATTTTATCAATGTCACTAAGCTTCACTCCGTTTTCGAATGACTTACCAACAAAATTTAGAAATAATTTTTCGTTTTTGGAGTAGACGGCAATTTGCATTGCGGTAATACAGTCATTAGCAAAAACAAAGTCGAATTCACGGAAAGTTCGCTCATATATCTTTAAACCAGAGTCAAATCGTTTATTGACGAATATTTCATACTCAGCAGTATTTATAGAACTGTGGTATTGGCTATAGTCTTTTGCCAGAACTATTTTACAAGTACTAATTATTATGCACAATATAATTAAAGTATGCCTCATGTGATATACTATTTATTACTTGCTGTAATGGTAACTGTTGGGCAATGCCATACTGTCTATTTGCGATGCAAAGAAGAAGAGCAAATATACTTTTAGCCCAACTGGCCTAATAACCAGATCGGCTAAACGATAAATGCGGTATCTAATGATTACTAACCTTTTCTTACAATTTTGTAACTCCTTAAAATTACAATAGCTGAGTAAATTTCTGTCCTTTGTAATTATCCTTGCGGTTGCCGTCATTTCAGGAAGGGAAGCAGGTACTTTCATTACATCAATCAAAAATTAAAGGCGATTGTTCAAAAACAATCGCCTTTTTACAATATAATAGTAGCTATATGTATTCTTTTTGATTAGTTCTTCTCTTGATGATGTTTATAATATTGGGTATAAACACAATTAAAAGAGTGCATGAAAAACTTGCTATCAAATTAAGAATATCTATTTTGGTGATTTTATTATTTTGAATGAGGTTGATCAATGTAAATACACCAAAAAACGCTGCAAAAAATAAAGGAAACCCAAGCATTAACCTCTTATTCATACCTTCTATGTTTTATAATCCGGACGAAAAATAAAGAATTTATTTGGTATTTTCAATAAAATACCCTTCAGAAATCCAATTCATTTTATGGAAATTTATCTGCCATAACATGTACCTGTTACGCTGTTTTTTACTTTGCCAATTAATCCATTATGAATGGTAATTGAAGAAAAAAAACTACTTGCAATAATGAGACTGCCTCCAATTTATGTCAGGAAAAAGAAGGCAGTCTCATTGAATATTTATATTAGATAAAATATAGCAAAACCAACAACAAATAATATCCAAATAGCGAGAAATATAACCCTCCACTTAAGATGTGAAACCATTTCATGATTCTTTAAGAGATATTTGGTATCCATTATTATCGGAATTACATTAAGAATGGTCAAAACAATTATGAAAACAATGTGTCTATTCATTTCTCTTAGTTATTACTCCATATTTAGCTCACTACTATTTTTCTAATTGAATGGGCTAAATTTCCATCACAAATGTCTAGTTCTGCATTATTTATATACTTATAGTAGTTAATGACATTTGGATTTTGGGCAAATGCAGGCTGTAGAAGCGTTATCAAGAGAATAACACGTAATAATATTTTCATGTTTAGTATTGGTTTTATATGTTATGAAATAAATTGAAACATTCAATTAAGTACTTCAATGATGGGCAATGCCATTTCCCTTCACTACTCCGAAAATGCCTTTACCTCCAAATTGTCTATCCACAAAGGTTTATTACTATCGCCGTTCCCAAAAAGGGTATTTAAGGAGTCGAATGCGGCAAGAAAGCTCTATCTGGCCATATCTCCTTCTTCTGAAAAAATAAGTATCACTTAATATTTTTTATCGCTTAAATACCTTAGCCTTTTTTTGATTCTTGGAGCCAATTCCATTCCCATTTGCGTGTAATTTGTTATGTAAGCACCAATAGTGTATGAATATTCCGGATGGTAATGTTGATGGATGATTTTCTTTCGTAAATCCTCCACACTGCATAAACCGGGAAATTTTTTCCTGTTATTATTATTTGATTCAACGATAGAATCGTTAACTGGAAATTCAAATAGTGAATCATTTACTAAGCAAAAATCATAAGGGAACAGATCTAAGTTTTTAAATTTTCCGTCTACATAAATTTCCTTATACTTCAAAGTATTCATCTTAAAATTCTCCAAATAAGCTTCGTAGGTAGCGGGTTCTAAATCGCCATTCAAATATGCTGCATAAAACATACTATCCATAATCCGGGATTGGGAACCCTGTCCATTATGTATAAGTATTACACTATATCTCACTGTCCCTTTTGGATTACCTTTGGTTCCTATCAAACTATCTGTTGGAAAATTTTTTGAAAATTCATTTTTCATGAAATTGAGGTTTTTATCGGTTAGATGGTACATTGAATCCAAGCCATCTTTGCTCAAAATACCTCCATTTATTGATCGAAGGAACATATTGCTTTTTCTGTCAATGTCTGCCAGAGAGTCAAGCATATGGCAATATTGAGTATCAACATCTACTTTTATTCCTTTTAATGTCTCATTAAAAAGATATTTGAGTTTTTCAGCCTTCCCCACTGAAAAATGAGCGTAAATTCCATGTTCAAACATCACAGAATCCCATCCTCTTCTCTTTAATTCGCTTAATAACTTTACTTCTTCTTTTTTCTTATTTAAATGCGCACTAACCATAAAATAGTTATGCATATGCCGGTTTGGCATCTTATTCCCAAGAATCTTGTACGCTTTCCTGAATTCAAGTATTGAATGGGCTAAGTTTCCATCACAAATGTCAATTTCTGCATTATTTATATACTTATAGTAGTTAATGACATTAGAATTTTGGGCAAATACAGGCTGTAGAAGCGTTATCAAGAGAATAACACGTAATAATATTTTCATGTTTAGTATTGGTATTATATGTTATGAAATAAATTGAAACATTCAATTAAGTACTTCAATGATGGGCAATGCCATTTCCCTTCACTACTCAGAAAATGCCTTTACTTCCAGATTGTCTATCCACAAAGGTTTGTTGCTATCGCCGTTCCAGAAGAGGATGTGTACGGAGTCGAAAGTGGTTTGAGGGACCTTTACATCTATGGAGATATTGCGTGTCTGGTTGGGCTCCAGTAAGCGGTATACCCTGATCATCCTTTCTTTTACAATACTGTCTTTATTTACCAGCCTTACGATAAACTGGGCCATCTTCCAGCCTTCATATTCCTTATCGCGGCAGGTGAAGCTGGCGGTGGCTCTGAGCCATTGGGCATGCTTGCCGGGATATGCGAATTTGTAGAATGGGCTGTTCTGATTTTCTTTATTGAGCAGGAGCGCCATGCCACCAGGGTTAGGGGTGTAAAAAGGACCTTGCTCTTTATCGAAGTTGTTGGTGTAAAGAACCGCTTCGTTTTTTGGTTGGCCCTCGTACAGGTCAGGATTTTCTTTGAGCACTGCAATGTTGCCGGGTGCGCTCCATCGGCCTGCTATGCGCCAGAAATAAGCTTCCGACATGCAGTCGTTATCGAACAGATCTCCCTTGTGGTAGATGTAGGTGATCCAGGTATTGTAATAGATGAACAACAGCGCGACAGGTGCCAGCAGCCATAAAATAAATTTGCGCTGAAGCGCCACGTCTACCAATGCCGCTATGCAGAAAAGCAATACCGGATAACTCTGTATCATGGCCCGGCCCCCATACCACCATATATTCCAGGCACAAACTATGTAGTAATTGAGCAGGAAGAACGTAAGTATGGCTACTTTGTTCTTCCCCCTAATAAGGAACGGAATGATGCCTATAAATGCAAGCGCCATCATGGGCGAATAGGTGAGCCAGCCACTGCGGTAACTGAAGGTATAGTTTTCGAAGTTGGGCGAGCGGAAATACAGTTTCTGCCCCTGGTAGCTATATACCAGCCAATGGCCCGAAACGTATTTCCAGTAGAAAAGCTGGAGTGAAATAACCATTGCGGCGCATATGCAGGCAACAAGGAAAGCTTTGTAGTTTTTAATGAATTGGGTAAACTGATTTTTGATGGCTGCAGGTGTAAGACTATTCATGCCCCACAGCAAGGGTATGAGGCAGGAGATAAGATCGGTGGGGCGGGTAAGGGTTGCCAGGCCAACCAGCAGCCCAATGCGAACAGCGTATTTTAAACTAAAGGACTGGTAGAAATAAATAGTATTGAGCAGCAGGAAAACATAAACCGTGAACAGCCATGTGTGCGACATGCCGCAGTCGATAGAAGAATAGTTGAGGTAGTTGCTGCCAAAAACCAACAGCACCAGCACAATGGAAACTACCTTGTCGTTATAAAACTGCAGCAGCAGCTTGCGGCAGAACCACAACCCAATAAGAGATATAAGCAAGCCACCAAACTGTATAGCCAACTGGTAGGGTGCGGAGAAGCCATCGCGGGGGTAACCAAGCGCACCTGCCACCAGATGCGCGGCAGTGAAAAATGGAAGGTACATAACCGCCATACCACCGGCATACTTCATCGTATAGTTGCCATTCTCCAGCTTCATGCCCTGCATGAATTCGGTATTGGTAGGGCGGTATTTAGTCAGTATTTCGTCTTTAAATCCCTGGTGCTTTAAGTCGTGGTAGATGAATGCTGAAGGCAGGTACCAATAGTAGCCTGAAACATCCCAGGATATGGCGGCCTCGGTAGTGCCTTGCTGCCAACGGGGGTAGAAAAAGAAAGATGCATAGCACATCAGTACCGCGCAGCACAGGTATACATAACGCGATAAAGAATTGGGTGCAATACCAGGCATGTGAACTAGATCAGTTTTTCAGGGGGCTAAGATAAACCATACATGCCAACCACTGAAATAATGAAAAATATAATTGACTAATCTTTTCTTCCTATTCCAAAACCCCTTCCTTAATATCGTTCCATAATGCCCTGTAGCAGGTTGTGGCATAACCTGATGGCGAGAAAGCTTCAACCGGGGCATTCCTTATTCCCATCTTCTCAATGTCGGAAAGATTAGGAATGTAGTGTTCAAAGAATCGTTTGTCTTTACACAGTTGTTGCATGGTATCGTTGTGCATATTCTTTCGGCTATCCACCATGGTATAAAAGCACATGAGCTTGTCCAGGTCCATATCCTTGCTTTCAAAATAAGCTTTCACCTGCTCATAGGTACGGATAGACAGGGTGGTGGGTATTACCGGCATCAGCACGGCATCGGAAGCGAAGAATATATTATCGGCAACATTGGAGAATCCGGGAGGGCAGTCTATGAAAACAAAATCATATTCCGAAGCAACCTGTTTAAGCAGATTTTTAAAATGCTTTTTTGAACCATGCAGCGATTCCAGCAGCACATCCAGTTTGCGTGAGGACATGTCGGATGGTATGATGTCCAATAGTTCATATTCTGCAGGAATTATGGCATCATTAATATGGAGGTTGTGTTCAATGATTTTTTTGATGTTGCCCTTTGCCGTAGGGTTGGCTTTGAAATAATAGCTGGCAGCACCCTGCGGATCGAGATCCCAGACAAGGGTTCTATATCCGTCTTTTGCGGCCATGTACGCAAAGTTGACACACGAAGCGGTTTTTCCTACACCGCCCTTAAGGTTATACAAAGAAGCAATAAACATAAGTGAGATTTTATTAACCACTTTAAAGCTACTCAAAATACTAATAGTATATATAGATTTGCCACAAGCGCCCTATTAAAAGAGCAAATTATGGATAAATCCCCCCATATTGTGATTTCAGACAGCAAGAAATTTGTATCGGCAACCTATGTTTTCATAGCTTTGATACATGGCAAGCATAGAAAAGTAAGTAATAAACCCGTAACCTGAAAAATTACAATGTAAAATTGGCTATGTAAGGTAGCTTATCAGGTGATTTTAAGGTGGTTAAGAAGCAGAAAAGAAGGAGGCAAAGAAACAATGAACATTGACATAGATTTTATAGCTGGCTGTATTACTGGTTTAATTGTAATGTCACTCTTGGTTTATGCGCTAACTTGTAGCCGTCGAGTATGATATTTACGCTAAGATTCTCTCCTGTAGCGAGTTTCAGATATATTTACTGTAGTCGTGTCTTTGGGTAAAAAAATACTAATTCCTCGTTGTAAAGTAATTATAGTCGAACAGCAGTTGCTGCAGAAACTCGTAGCCGTCGAGCTCGGTTTCTATAGATAATACCGCCTTTATTTTATCTACCACCTGAAACATGTAGGCATCGGTGTCTTTGCTGGTACGCTTGGTTTGTATCAGGTTTCTTATGCCGTTTATATCCCTATCAGTAAGCCGCATCACCTGCGGGAATACCGGCTGGTAGTCTTTCTCCTCTATTTCCTTGTATATGGTCTCGCTGATATTGGTAACATAGTTTTTATCTATTACCACAGTTCCTGCTGCGAGGTCGCCTATCCGCTGCGATTTAGAAGTAATAATCATACACAGAAAATCCGGTATATAAAGAATCATAAACGCTATTATGGCCCATGGCTCATTAATAATAATATAGGGTAAGCCATAGATAAACAAATTACCAAGGCACAGCAGCCAGCGCATCAGGTATTGGCCCCAGGTAGGTTCTTTACCTTCATTATCTATCACCTTTATGCCCGCGGCCATTTTCCCGAGGGTCTGGCCATTCAGCATCAGCTCAAATATGAGTTGGTATATAAGTACCGGTATAATTACGAAAAACAATTCCGCGGCTGTGCTTATCCCCTTACTCATACCAAGCAGCGGATAAATAAAATTGAGCATAATATAATAATACACACAGATAACCACCATATCTATGAGCCAGCCAAGCAACCTTTTATTAAAGGTTGCTATCTGGAACTCCAGATCAATATTGAAGGGTGTACCTATCGTAATTAATGCCATTGTAGTATGCTTTGTAGTTTTAGCTGTCCTTTTTTATTATTTTAACCTGCATTTTATAACGTGAAAATAAGTAATTGGCCCGTATTTCAAGCTGAAATTTATACCTGCATATGCATCAATGGTTTTCATTTTATGAATTAATTGTTTTTCCTTTACCTTTGTTGCCCTTTACAAGCAAATTATTTCATGAAAAAACTTATTGGTCCTTTCATTATCACTATCGCGGTCTTTATATTGACTGGCTGCTCAGAGAAATTCAAGATCACCGCTCCATACAAAAACATTACAGTTATCTATGGCATGCTTGATATGGCAGATACTGCTCATTATGTCAGGATCCAGAAGGCATTCCTTGATGAAACCAAGAGTGCGCTTACCATGTCAAAGAACCCTGATTCCAGCTTTTATGCCGGCCTGAATGTAAAAATAAAGCGCATTAAAGTTTCCGATTCAACAATTACCGACACCATTCACCTGAACCGGGTAGACCTCAACTTTGAAGGCTATCCTAAGCAACAAGGCGTATTTTTCGATGCACCTAATTATGCCTATAAATTCAAGAATGCACTTGACCATGATTATATTTACTGTATCATAGTTACCAACCTCCAGTCAGGACAGAAAGATTCGGCTGATGCGCCAATAATCGACGATAACCCGGCACATACAGATCCTGTTGCCAGTGTACCCTATTTTAGTTCCTATGTATTTACCGATACCGGAAAAATAGATTTTTCATCAACGCTTGCTAATAGATCCTACGAATTTATTGCTGATTTCATTCCCCCTGCTAATTTTTCATTCGAAGACCAGATTTCTCCTGCCGTTTTGGCCCAATGTATTATCCGGTTCAACTACGCAGATTCCAATTATTCTACACACACATACACTACTAAATCATTCGATTACAATATTGGCTATAAACAAATGATCTTCCCGCTTGGATTTGGAGAGATTGATTACAGCATCCCTAATTCTGAATTTTATAACGCTATTAGTTCGGGTTTGGGTGTAGCACCTCCTTATGTTATCCGCCTTTTAGACAAATGTGACATTTTCGTCTACCTTGGCACTCAGGATTTCTTCAATTATCAGCAAAATAGTCTTGTGCAGGGTGTTGGACTTACAGGTAGTGAGATTGAGCCAGTTTATACCAACATTAAGGGCGGCGATGCTCTTGGCCTCTTTACCTCAAGGGGTATGAGGCAGGGTAAACTCAAAATTTCTGATAATACTATCGATTCGTTGATACTAAATCCAATTACAAGTCAAGCCAATATCAAAGGACGGGTTCATTAATCCCGGATATTATTTAAAAATATAGTAAGTCCTTTTAGTTTTTTATCCTGCTACAGCTTCTTCTTTTTCTGAAATTAATGCCTTAATGCACCACATTAAGGCATTTTTCATTCCACACTGACAGTATTTCTGCCAATATTACAGAATAAAAAGAATGGCATGTTGATTGTTATGATTAATTCGGAATTAAGAAAAGCTTCATTTACCAGCACTATGCAAACTGAAGCAATCAAAACAGTAAAATATTTATAATTATATAATTAAGTTTATTATGGCAAAGATTATCGGAATTGACTTAGGAACCACCAACTCATGTGTATCTGTAATGGAAGGCAACGAACCTGTGGTTATTGCAAATGACGAAGGCCGCCGAACCACTCCATCGGTTGTAGCTTTCTTAAAGAACGGTGAGCGTAAAGTTGGAGATCCTGCAAAAAGGCAGGCTATTACCAACCCACACAATACGATCCAGTCCATCAAGCGTTTTATGGGCCGTCGTTTTGATGAAGTTACCAATGAAACATCCCACTTTTCTTACAAAGTGGCAAGGGGTGAAAACAATACACCAAGGGTGGATATAGATGGCCGCCTGTTTACTCCTCAGGAAATATCTGCAATGATCCTTCAGAAAATGAAGAAGACCGCTGAAGATTTTCTGGGTTATGAAGTGAAGGAAGCAGTTATCACTGTACCGGCTTACTTCAACGATGCTCAGCGCCAGGCTACCAAAGAAGCCGGTGAGATCGCAGGTCTTACAGTTCGCCGTATCATCAACGAGCCTACTGCGGCAGCCCTGGCTTATGGTCTGGACAAGCAACATAAAGACAGCAAGATAGCCGTTTTCGACCTTGGTGGCGGTACGTTCGACGTATCGGTACTTGAGCTGGGAGATGGTGTATTCGAAGTGAAATCAACCAATGGTGATACACACCTGGGTGGCGATGACTTCGATAAAGTGGTTATGGACTGGCTGGCAGAAGAATTCAAAAAAGATGAGTCTATGGATCTGCGCAAGGACCCGATGGCATGGCAGCGTCTGAAGGAAGCTGCTGAAAAAGCCAAGATAGAATTATCTTCCTCTCAGGAAACTGAAATTAATCTTCCTTATATCACCGCTATCGATGGCGCACCAAAGCACCTTGTTCGCAAACTGAGCCGTGCTAAATTCGAGCAATTATCTGACAGCCTGGTAGAACGTACACTGGAGCCATGCCGTAAGGCGCTTAAGGATGCAGGTATCACCGCTGCACAGATCGACGAAGTGATCCTGGTAGGTGGTTCTACACGTATCCCTAAGGTTCAGGAAGTGGTAGAAAAGTTCTTTGGCAAAAAACCAAACAGGAGCGTGAATCCTGATGAGGTTGTGGCAATCGGCGCTGCAATTCAGGGTGGTGTACTTACCGGTGATGTAAAGGATGTATTGCTGCTCGACGTTACCCCGCTTTCTCTGGGTATCGAAACAATGGGTGGTGTTATGACCCGTCTTATCGAATCAAATACAACCATACCTACCAAGAAGAGCGAAACTTTCTCTACAGCCAGCGACAGCCAGCCAAGCGTTGAAATCAACGTACTGCAGGGTGAGCGCCCAATGGCAAAAGACAACAAAAATCTGGGCCGCTTCATACTCGATGGTATTCCACCGGCGCCACGTGGTGTTCCGCAAATCGAAGTAATATTCGATATCGATGCCAATGGTATGTTGCATGTTACCGCTAAGGATAAAGGTACCGGCAAACAACAGAATATCCGTATTGAGGCCGGAAGCGGTTTGAATAAGGAAGAGGTTGAACGCATGAAGAATGAAGCCAAGGCTAATGAAGAGAGCGATAAGAAAGTGCGCGACCGTGTTGAAAAACTGAACAAAGCCGATGGCCTGATCTTCAATACTGAAAAGCAAATGAAGGAATATGGCGACAAGATCCCTGCTGATAAAAAATCAGTAATCGATTCAGCCCTTGAAAAACTGAAAGCCGCCCATAAGTCTGAAGACCTGGATGGTATCGATAAGGCAGAAGCCGACCTGAATGCAGCATGGATGGCAGCCAGCGAAGAAATGTATAAAGCAGGCAACACTCCGCCAGTCGATGGCGCACAAGCTGGTCAGCAGCAGGGTGCACCGGGCAACAACGAGCACGTAGCCGATGCTGAGTATGAAGAAGTTAAATAAGGTAATTAGTTAATTAGGTTAAAACGGCTGGTATTTTTACCGGCCGCTTTTTTTGTTTAACCATATTAATATATTTCTCCAGATTCATCCTTAAATTTGTACAAAACCGGTACCAATGAAATTCTCTGATCTGGATCTTACCAAGTCATACACCTATGCCGACTATCTTAAATGGACATTTGAGGAGCGGGTGGAATTGATCAAGGGTAAGATATTTAAAATGAGCCCTGCTCCTTCCTCTGGTCATCAAAGGATTTCTTCCCGTTTGCATCTGGCGATAGGAAACTTTCTGGCGGGTAATAAATGTGAAGTTTTTACTGCTCCATTCGATGTGAGACTACCCCGGAAATCAGTAAATGACAAAGATATTATCACAGTTGTGCAACCTGATTTATTTATAAATTGCGACCCTTCAAAAATAGAAGAAAGAGGTTGTTTAGGCGCACCTGATGTAGTCATTGAAATACTATCTCCATCCAATAATAAGAAGGAACTTAAATACAAACACGACCTATACCAGGAAGCCGGAGTAAAAGAATACTGGATCATTGATCCCAGAGAAAAGTCAGTTCAGATTTATCTACTGATAGAAGGAAAATTACTGGCATCAGGCCATTTATTTGCCGAAGATAATGATGTAGTTACAACAAGTATCTTACCCGGTTTTAAACTAAGCCTGGCCGATTTGTTTATCAACCTGTAGACTGCCCCCTTTTCCTTTTTTTGCATTCAATGCTGGCTAACATGCCATTTGTCAGCTATTCATCCTTACATATGCAATCAGGTCGGTTGATGGCAATTCATTTACCCCCAGTTGCCTTAACATAGTCACTATCTGCCCACGGTGGCAGGTGGAATGATTAAACACATGCTGCAGCATATCACATGCCTTTGACCTATGCATATTCCCTTTCAGGTCGTTGTATTGAATCATTTCAGTAAATCCATCATTATCTTTTTCCTCTGCCAATATTGCCAGTCCCTTCGATGCATCCTGCCATAATTTACATGCAGTCATCAGTGTTCCTTTGAAGGAGTTTGGCAACCATATGGGTTGTTCCGCACCTTTCAGCCGCTGAAGCCAGATGAATTCGGCACCCCAGGTATGATAAACCGTTTTGCGCAGTGATGAAAAACTGCTGACCACCTCTTTATCTTCCAGCGTCTCATCCTGTGCGTTTATACATTCAATAATCAGCCCGTTGGCCCATAAATTGTAATTAGCATATTGCAGCAGCATTTCCTTCATACTATATTATCTTTGCCCTAAATTTAAGAAATAAAATGGCTGATATCAACAGTACTTTAGGTATGGATACCATCTGTCTCCATGGCGGACATACCCCCGAAAGCAACCGTGCACATCTTACACCCATATATGCCTCCAGCACTTACACTTTCGACAGTGCAGAGCAGGCAATCGCCATGTTCAAGGGCGAAGAAAAGGGGTATATCTATGCACGCTGGGGCAACCCCACTATCAATGAAGCTGAAGAAAAAATCGCACTTCTGGAAGCTTATGGCTTAAAAGACAGTAGCGGCAATCCGCTCAAGCTTAAAGCCATATTGCATGCTTCCGGAATGGGGGCAATATGCACCATGCTGCTTGGCAATGTTCATGCCGGCCAGAAGATACTTACCCATTATTCCCTTTATGGCGGCACACACGAACTGGTTGAAAAAATACTCCCTGAGCTGGGTATTGGCTATTCTATAGTCGATTTTCATGACCTCAGCAAAGTAGAAGATGCCTTAAAATCCAATAAAAGCATTGCCCTGATGCATATAGAAACACCTGCCAACCCTACCCTGCAGTGTCTCGATATAGCAGCATTATCAGCACTTGCAAAACAGCATGGTGTCATCGTATGTGTTGACAATACTTTTGCCACCCCATACCTTCAGCAGCCATTCAGATATGATGTGGATTATGTGATGCATTCCACCACAAAATTCCTCAATGGCCATGGCACAGCAATCGGTGGTGTACTTCTGGGCAAAGACCTTGACCGGATGAATAAGAGTATGACCAAGATGCACCGGCTGCTTGGCGCCAACAGCAATGCTTTCGAAGCATTCCTGCTCACCAACGGCCTGCGTACCTTCACCCTGCGCATGGAACGCCATTGCAGCAATGCGCAGAAAGTCGCCGACTATCTGGAACAAAACCCAAATGTTGCCCGTGTCAATTATCTGGGCCTGGCCAGCCACCCTGATGTAGCTATTGCAGAAAAGCAAATGAAACATCCGGGAGCAATGCTGAGCTTCGAGCTCAAGGGAGGATTCGATGCCGGCATACGCTTTATCGACAATCTGAAACTACTTACCAGCGCGGTTTCTCTTGGCACCTGCGATACACTTATTTCGCATCCCGCATCTACTACACATGTGGGCGTACCCAGGGAAGAGCGAATCACATTCGGCATCACCGACGGGCTTATCCGAATGAGTGTAGGCATAGAGAATATCGAAGACATACTTAACGATTTGGAACAGGCTATAACCCCAAACCCCTCCCGATAAAAAATCGGGACTATGTTCCGGGGCTTCACTGATAAACATGCTTTCAACTTCGATCATATAATCAACTAAAATGAAAACATACATAATCCTGATACTGGTTTTAATGTGCACCTTTTCAATAAGGGCTCAAGTCTGCTCCTGCCCTGCAGATATTAACAGCGATAATGAAGGCTTGCCTAATAAGGTTTTCCGGTTCAGCAATGGCAAAGAACTTGGTATTTGCGGCTACACCGCTGTGGAGACGGATACATCCTATACCAAGTTTACCCTTTTTGAATGCGGCAGTAACAAACCAGTTGAAACATGGGATGTAACCCGTACTTGCCAGGTTGAGCAAGTGAAGGATGAACTGATAATTAAAGAGATGTTCGGCCTGCCTATAGGTCAGAGTTTCAGTACCCTTTGGAGGCCATTCCTGATTCATAAATACAGTTATAAAAACGGCACACTACAGGAAACAGAATATTACCGCAAAGATCTCGACAGGTATAACAAACAACAAATGGAGCAGGTGTTCGCAGAATATAAAAAACTACCGGAGGGTTCCAAACAAAATATGATGCATGTGGCCAATATGCTGTTCTGGGCCGCCTTTTGCGGCAATACAGAGGCAGAGGCTGACCTCAAATCTATGCCTGAAAAATTCGGACCGTTTGAAGGAGTAATAGGTGAAGAGTGGAAAGCTATTTACGGTACTTATGAGCGGTGGAAAGGGATGACTTCCCATTTGGGAAAGATATCTCATTAAAATAAGGAAGATGACTATATTTTGTTTCATTCTTGAAAAAGCCAAAATAATTTGACAAAGCCAGATAGCAGGTCCCCCTTTAGGGGGCAGGGGTGCGCCCATGGTTCAAAAATAGATATCCACACCCATATCATGCCCGAGCATGTGCCAAACTGGTTTCAGAAGTTTGGCTATGGCGAATTCATCCACCTGGAGCACCACAAGCCTTGCTGTGCCCGCATGATAAAGGGCGACAAGGTGTTTCGTGAAATTGAGCATAACTGCTGGGACCCTGCTGTGCGCACGAAGGAAATGGATATGACAGAAGTATCTACTCAGGTTATATCTACTATTCCGGTTTTGTTCAACTATTTTGCAAAGCCGGAACATGCACTGGAAACTTCCCGTTTTTTCAACGACCACATAGCCCAATGCGTAGACCTGCACCCCACCCGTTTCATTGGCATAGGTACAGTGCCTATGCAGGATGTGGATACTGCTATTAAAGAAATGGAGCGTTGTGTTGCCGAACTTAAAATGCCCGGCCTGGAGATAGGATCCAACATTAATAATAAGAACCTGAGCGATCCATCATTTGCACCTTTCTGGCAGGCTGCCGAACAATTGGGCTGCAGCATATTTGTGCATCCCTGGGAGATGATGGGAGAGAATGACATGACCCGCTACTGGCTGCCCTGGCTCGTTGGTATGCCCGCAGAAACCAGTCGCGCTATCTGCTCCATGATCTTTGGTGGTGTCTTCGAAAAATATCCCAAACTTAAAGTTGCCTTTGCTCATGGCGGTGGCAGCTTCCCGCTCACAATAGGCCGCATAGAGCATGGCTACAATGTACGCCCCGATCTATGCGCTATCGACAACCCAATAAACCCCCGAGACTATATAGGCCGGTTCTGGATAGATGCACTGGTGCATGATCCTAAAGCATTGGATTTTGTAGTAGAAATTATGGGCAGCGACAAGATATGTATGGGCAGTGATTATCCATTCCCACTAGGCGAGCATCATCCGGGCAAGCTTATCGAAAGTATGAATTATTCACAGGAATTGAAAGATAAACTGTTGTTTGCAAATGCAATGGATTGGCTTGGCTTATAAAAGCATCTTAATCCATTTTCGTTAACTGCCCTATCACTGGCTTTTATAGCAACCCATATCCTTTGCTCCGCCCCATTCATTGCCATCAAGATCGGTACCCTGAGCGGTAACACCACTACCCGATGCCGGAGAACCGGCTCCAATATGAAAATCACCGTTGGCAGTACTCTTAAACAAAGGATCCCGGTTAAACAAAGTTTCCATAAACTGAATGAATGGCTCCCTGACTGTCCCCATTTTCAGCAGGCAATGGTCTATCACCAGCCTGGTTTGTGTTCCGGCAGGACTTGCTGTTGTATCACACACGATCTCACTGTCAAGTGAACCAAACACAATGCAGTTCCTGAGCACTACATTCAGGTTGCCGTAATAGTAATGTTTGCTGTCCGGCGAATACCAGTCCAGTATGGCCACTGTGCCAGCGCTTGCATGACTTACTTGTGAGGATCCATAATTGGCAAATGTGCAATTCACAAATGAATCGTTACCTCCCATTGATACGGCCAATGCCTGGCCTCCAGTTGTCTTAATAAGGCAATTGCTGGCTGTTACATTGCCCTGGAAACCCAATATGCCCAGACTGATTGAATTCTCTATTATACTATGATCAATATTTACGTTAGCAGCTGTATCCACCCTGATTGTTGCAGGTATAATGGAGTAATCATAGTAGGCTGCCCCATTTCCGCAGTTTTTAAAAATAGCATGACTTATATTGCCTGTACTTCCGGGTGTAAACCATAAACCGCACCACTCGCCGGGATAACCTACATATCCAAAATAAGCCCTGTCAAGTCTGTCTCCCTGAAATACTATACTATCATTATTACCTGAAGCCCCCTGACCTATGTTCAGACTGGCATTATTATAAACAATAAACTGCGCGTCCTGATGCATATAAACCCTGCATTTAGGAGGTATGTTCAATACTGCTCCCGGCCCAACCACGCAATTATGAATTACTACATAGGGTTTATCAATTAGCCAGGTATAAGTGCCTGCAGCAAAACTGTCTCTTACAATGTAATGCGCATTCTGGCCGTAGGCGGTAAATGGCACTGAATAATCTTTACCATTCATGGTTGCTATCAGCGCATCAGTAATAAAGAAAGGCGTTAGTGAATCATTGGGATTAATATTCACTGTTGCAAAAACATAAATACTATCATGGGCCGCGATCTTAATACCACTTGCCTGGTTACCCACACGGCCATCTATATTCAGGTGAAAATAGGAAGCTGCACCGTTTTGCAATCTTACCGAGCTCAAAGTCACTGCTTCTGATTGCGGATTGTAAATAAGTAATCCATTGGTATAGCTACCTGCAGCAGTAAAAACTGTATCAAACTTCAATGTATCCGTTGAAAAACCAAGGACACCACCGCTTGTAAGCGTGCTCGTTTTTTTACACGATACTGTTACTATTGAGCAGATTATGGCTACTACGAAAATATAAAGGACCTTTCTGTTGATATTCATACCTGTTATTCCACTGTAAAAATAAGGAAGAACAATCATAACGGAAGGAATTGCCTAAATATTGCTTAATTGGTTTTATGTAGGAGGCAGTTAAAAAAAAGTACCTGATAATAATTTACTTTTGCACTGAAATGTCACCTATAACTTTGCTCTCAGATTTTGGTACGCAGGATGCCTCTGTGGCAATTGCCCATGGCATATTATTGCAGCAAATCCCGGATGCGGCAATCATTAATATCAGCCATGACATAAAGCCTTTCAATACCAGGCAGGCTGCCTATCTTTTATCTGCGGCATGGGGCAAATTCCCTGCAGGCACTTGCCATATACTTTTATTCGACCTGTTTTCTGAAAAGACACCCCGGATATTAGTATCTGAATTGGACGATCATTATTTTATAACTGCCGATAATACAGTTTTGCCTTTGGCGTTTGATCCTGTACCGAAAGCCAGACAATTTTCAACCCTGCAATCCGGGCAATCTTTTGCTGATTGGGTTAAGGAGGCCGCCAGGGCGGCAACATACCCAAAACAAGGATTGGCAACCCTACCTGAGCATTCACTCAAAACAGGGCAGCAGAAGCCACTACAAATGATTGGGAACGAGATAAACTGCGAGGTTATTCATATTGATCATTACGAAAATGTAGTACTCAATATTACAAGGGACCAGTTCAACAATTATGTTCAGGGCAGGAATTTTACCTTACACTTTGCCCAGATTGAAGATATCAGTGAAATTAGCGACAATTATGCCGATGTAAGACCCGGTATCAAGCTATGCAGGTTCAATAGTGCCGGTTATATGGAAATCTGTGTCAACAGGGGCAATGCTGCCAGTTTGTTTGGTTTGCGGATTGGTAGCAGGAATAATGGAATAAAAATAATTTTCGAATGATCATACGAATTGTACAAATGACCTTCCGCGAAGATGCGATTAATAACTTTGTCGCGATTTTCGAAGAGCGCAAAGCAACAATACAAAGCTTTCCCGGCTGTACTCACCTCGAATTATGGCAGGATAGCAAACATCCCAACATTTTTTTCACTTATAGCCACTGGAATGAAGAAGCTGATCTGAACCATTACCGGTTCAGTGAATTTTTCAAAGACACATGGGGAAAAACCAAGGCATTATTCAAAGATCCCCCTCAGGCCTGGAGTGTAGAAAGGAAAGCCTGATTGTATAATGAGATCACTGGCTACATCATATAAAAAAAAGCCCCAACATTTTCGGGTTGGGGCAAATGAATCTTATTGCAGTTAATTCAGGAAATTGAATCAAAGGTGTTTGAGTATCTTTTCCTGTATTTCTTTCAGTTGATCCGGAGTCAGTTTCAGCTTCTCCTGATGAAAATTCAGGTCATTAGCCGAGTTAACAGGTATCAGATGCATGTGTGCATGTGGTACTTCCAGACCTATTACCGATATCCCGCACCGATCGCAGGGAAATGATTTTTCAATCGCTTTTGCAATGGGCTTTGCAAATAACAGCCATTCCGCAAGAAGTTCATCGCTCACATCAAAGAACTTATCAGTCTCCGTCTTAGGCACAACCAGCACATGTCCTTCCCTCAGCGGAAAAATATCAAGGAATGCAAAAAAATGCTCGTTTTCTGCAATTTTATAACATGGTATTGCACCTGCTATTATTTTTGAAAAAATAGTTGCCATATCAGATAGATATACTTTCGATTCTGAATTTCAAAATGCCGCCGGGCGTTATCACATCTACCGTTTCACCAATGCATTTGCCAAGTAGCCCTTTCCCGATAGGTGACGTCACCGAAATCTTCCCAAGCTTGATATCAGCTTCTCTTTCTGATACCAACTGATATACCATAGTCTTTTTATTACCCAAATTGGTAACCCCCACTTTACTTAAAACTGATACTTTACTCACGTCTATATCCTTGGCATTTATTACTCTTGCCGACATCAACGCAGTTTGAAGATGGGCAATTTTCGCCTCATGATGCCCCTGTGCTTCTTTAGCTGCATCATATTCTGCATTCTCTTTCAGATCCCCTTTTTCCCTGGCTTCAGCTATCTGGCGCGCTATCTCGGCACGTCCTGTTGTTTTCAGCATATTCAGCTCCTCTTTCATCTGCTCAAGTGTCTCTTTCGTCAGGTAGTTTAAATCAGCCATCTTATTTAATTTTATTTTTGTTACAACTACAGAAAAAAAATACAACGCCTCTTGTTGAGAAGCGTTGCAATGCAAAAATACTGAAATTTAATTATCGAAATACAAAAAATACATACTTCTTATTTTTTATATTCCACTTTGTATTAACGTGTCAACCTGAGGCTGATCATATGCACCCCATTTGCCGGGCGTTGTGTCGGACGGAATGAATAATCTAAAGCCAGCATGGGGGCTCTGTCACCACCAATCCTTGTCTGAACTGTTGCTCCCATTGCAAGCCCCATATACATAGTTGTACTGGTCGACAAATCACCTATACCATTTTCATAACGGTAAGCCGCACGCAGCATAAACATGTTTTTGTAGCCATATTCAGCGCCTACTCCCAAATAATCATTATTGAAAGAATTGGAAGTAAAGTTACCATATAACGATAAGCGTTGTTTAGGCATTGCATCCTTACTGCTCAGGTGATTTTCATCCAGAAAAAGATCATAACCCACGCCAATATTAAGGTTGGTCGGCATTTCAAATTTATCAGATGGATATGCTGCGGTAACTGCAAAGGTAGGCGTACTCTGTGGCTGATCTGCATTGATGGCAAATCCGGTTCCGCTGAAACGCATATTGGTACCAATGTTATGAAGCACAATCCCAAAGTGGAAATTATCCCTCTTACCAGTCACATATTGTATTCCTCCGTCAAACGATGCACCGGTAGCAGAGATATTGCTTACTTGCTCTGATACAAAAGTTGCAGATACACCCGCATTAATGTGTGTGGAGAATTGCTTTGCATAACCTAATTGAATATTCAGAAACTGAGGATGGTAGGTACCATAGCCCTCCGGATTGAAGTAATCAGTCGCAGTTATGTCACCAAAACTCATAGACATCACATTTATTCCAATTACTCCTACTTCGCCCAACTTCTGAGCTAATGCCAGGTTACTAATCCCGATACCGGTACCACTCAGGTAATTACCATATGAGAATCCTATTTCGGTAGTAGAATCCTGTGCAAGACCGGCTATATTAAGCTTCATTGCCTCCATACCTTCAACTGAAGCCGTGTTCATGCCAAATAATCCGGTTGAACGTGCCCATGGATTAATAAGTAACTCAGGAGCGCCTGATTGTCCTGTACGATCTTTGTTACCTGCAAATGAATTCAATGACATTCCTATAGCACAGATTGCAACTATAGCCTTGGTTGAAATATTTTTCATATTTATATTGTAATAACGATTATTAATATACAGCCTTTTTACGAAATTGTACCCTTTAATCTTCTTAGTATGATGTTACGTCGATTGGCCTCATTGCTCCAAACCACTTGATCACTGTTTCTCCGATACCTGTTGCATTTACATGTATCAGGTACATTCCACTGGCAATTGGCAAACCAACTGTATTTCTTACATCCCAGTCCAGATATGGATTCAAATCACTCTTACTCAAAGAGCGGATCAATGAACCATCCAGTGTATAAATATTAACTACAGCCTGTGTTGGCAGATTTATTATTCTCACCTTGGTATCAAAACGGTTTCCTTCATAACCCGAATACCCGTAATAAGGATTAGGAACAGCTTGAATTCTGTTTACCAAACCTCCACGCTCAGGATTATCAGACCTTTTTGATGGATTCAATCCTCTTGTTGAGAAAGTATAATATGGATTATTTGCCTGACCTGCAACCGGTTTAGGATTTGTAACCTTCGTTGTATCTACAGCGGTATAAGCAGCATAAGGACGTGTAACCCTGAACCTCAGCCTTGTGGTAGTTGGGATTAAACCAAATCCGTTATCATCCAGACTCTTAAGAGGTACACTTGGGTTAAGTATCGGAATGCCGACCCATTGTACCGGAGTAAATGCCACCTTCTGATTCGAGTTTATAGCATTGGCACCCTTAATAACTGCTACGAAAGCCGAATCTTTATCATACTGTGAATTAAGGATATACACTACATGCTTACCACCGAACAAAATTGATCCGTTATAGTAGTTAAAAAATGAGGAAGATGGATTCCATATCATATCAGCACCATTATCCGAGCTAAGGTAAGAATCTTCACCAAATACTATATTCAGGCGCTTACCGGTACTCTGATCTATTGCGTAACCTGGGAACCAGGACATACCTCTATCTGATGCCTTAACCGAGTAAATTGGCGTATTCTTGTCTGGAGCTACATCTAAATCCCAACCAGCATGACGCCTTAAGTAGAATTTAGAAACCGGATCTCCGCTAAATCCTTCAGCAAGACTCGGATCTTCCTGTTCCTCAATTACTGCGCAACGTGTCCACTGAGAAATTGTATCAGTGAGTACCAGATCAATATCATTCAATAACTTAAAGTTGGTAAGATTCTGAGTCTGGTTGGTGTAGGCTACCTGGAATCCGCATTGTGTACCTGTTCCGGCATGCATTCCTGTATAGGCCGCAGCAAGTACATAAGGCCCCCAACTGCTTTTTGTAGGTGAGAAATTCGCAAACATGTTCTCATAAACCATACCTGAGTCCAGGAAACCTGATGTTACATTATTATCATTAAAATTACATGGATTAGTCTTGGAACTGTACGAGATACTGTAATGACTTGTTTTACCAGCTCTTAACCAGTTTGCAAAACTACTATCTGCCTGGTCAGGCAATCCCCACAACCAAGGTTTTGTATCATCCTGGAAAGTAATGTCGGATGTAATATATCCATTACCATTTGCCTGATCAGCGCCCGGCGCTTTTACCTGACTAACTGATATTGAAATACCATAGTTCTCTAATACCTGCTCATTAATAGTATTAATACTATGCTCACTGTATATTGTCTCTGCTACTGTACCGTCAGGTCTCATTGCAGTAAGCGTCCAACCTGCTGTAGTATCAAACCCTGTGGCTGTAGCTCCGTTTACAATCTGAAGCGTCCAGTCATATGCCCCTACCTTCAGCGGATCTACAACTTTTACATTTATCGGTCCTTTGCCTGTTTTATACACTGCTTTGTCTACCTGGTTGTTATCCCTTGCAGCTGCCTCAGATGCTTCATCAAGCTGAAGATCATTTCCTCCATTACCAGTACCTTCAATTCTGGTTATCGATACTCCTTCACCATAAGTTGAGTTAAGCAGAGTACCCATATCCTGATTTGCCGGATTAGGCAATGCGGGAATTACCTTAATATCTGTACCACCTGAACCATGCGAACTACCCAGATAAGGTGCATCCTGAGTTGAACCGGAATATCTGGGGTTTGGATTAAAGCTGGCAAAATTATTATATGCATAGGCAATAGCCACGAAATAATAGGTATGATAATTAATAAACTGATTATCTGTTCCTTTTGCAAACTGGTCAGTTCCCAGCACAAAACTGTGTACAATTCCACTATCCCTTCCACTCACTTTAATCTGTGCCTTTGTAGTGGTATCGCTTATTGAAAGATCCTGTACATAGTTTACAATTTGCTTGATACCATCACGCACATCGCACTGGAAAACCTCATAAGCCTTTGTATTATCAACTTCACCGGTAGTCGGGTTAAAGATATCGGCAGATGATACCTGGCTGTTTGCCAACTGGAATACACGATATCCCTGGAATTTATACAATGAATCACTACTTACACCTCTGGATTTAATGGCAACCTGGTGATACTTAATTGAATCCTTATATGCTCCTTCAACGCGACCATAATTCTCACCATAGTTATTGCTTTCAGGATCGTTAATCATATAGAATATCAGCTTCCTGTCCAGTTCTCTTACTACCAGCCTTGGCGCTTCAGGACCTTCAACAGTTTTAAAATGACTATCAAATAATGCTTGCGCCTGAATGTCAATACTCTTTATGGTATTAAAGTTAGTTGCTCCGCAACCTCCTGTTGGCTGTGGCGCCCATATGCAACCGAATGTAATATCATTGATTGCTCCCGGCAACAATTGGAATGGACCAGATGAGAAGATGAACCTTCTGTCTCCGGGATTATTGTTACAGGTACACTCAGACCATGCAGTTTTATCACCCGGGTCGCCCCAGAACACAAAGTTAGATACCGGACCTGATCCATAACCCTTACTCGGTACTCCTTGACCCTGAAAGTCATAGGAAAAACGCTGACCATTAAGAATTGAACCGGTCATGTAGAAATAGATCCCTATTCCGTTTGTAGGATTTCCAATTGTACTAAAGTCATTATTGTAATAAGTAAAATTAGTCATACCCAAACGCTGCGTAGAATCCTTAACACCCTTTGAATCATTTATTAACCTTACTGGACCCTGGAAAAAGTCCAAACCTACCTGTGGGGGATTAACACCATAGCAATTAGTTGGGTGACCACCTGTAGCTCCATCATCATTGTTACCATTATATTGAATACCTAATCCCTTTGCTGTATCGCAACCAATATAGTCATCATAGGCATAACCAAGGTCACAGTCATCCCATACTGCTATATAGGTACTGTCAATACTCAACGCACCACGATTAATTACACGATAATTACAAAATGTTGAGTTGTTCAGGAAGTCCTGAGTAGCAAAAGCGAATGCAGTTGTTTGAATTTCTACGCCTATTGCCGCTGTAAGCGACATCTGTTTGGCATTTCCTGCATCATTGAACACCCACCACATCATCTGGTCAGGAAGGCTCTGGATGCCATTGCTTTCCAATACCGGATATTCACCCTGATCAGGTTCATATATACCATTACCATTCAGGTCCTTAAAGGCCGCATAGGTACGTCCGGCATATTGCGTTTGTGTCAGGTTAATAGTACTACTGCTCTTAGCCTTCTGGTTGCCCGCAGCAGGCCAGTTTTTTATAACATCAAACTGTGAACCTTGTGGTATTCCGGTCTTGCTTAATTCAATAAATTTATTAATGGTAGACCTGTCCACCTTCCAGATATAATCCCACTGTGCACATACGCCAGCAGTGATCTTGGCACTAGCATCCAGGGCACCCGGCCAATAGTCATTACCCGACTGACGATAAGTCTGGGCAGCAACTTTCAACTGACCTTGTTTATCAAATCCGCCAATCCAGCAAGAAGCCGCAAACTGCGAACTCTTTCCTGAACCTTTGGGAATTTCATAGGCGGCTGTATTCAGACCAATGTTCCACCACATATCTCCTCCGGTCATTAACCTTGCACGAACATTGTTGATATCAAGGTCCATTGCCGTTGTAGCAGGCTGACAACCGGCATCTGTAGTTTTCAGTAGTTCTTTGTGATGGGTATTCACAACATTTTCTCTGGCGGTAATATTGCCGGTAAGGCTTAACATACCTAATAAGGTAAAGGTGCCGGCAATTCGAATATTCTTTCTAATGTTCATAACCAAACAAATTATTAATAAATATTATTAAAAATTAAATTCCAAGGCAAGGCTTATTGTACGGGCGTAATTGTAATGACCAGGGTTGTTGTAAGCTATTGCATACAAATCTGAATAGGATTGTGGATTGATTTGCTGAGGTACATATTGCTTACCATATGACGAAGCTAAATAACCATTATCATCAGGACGGCCAGTAAAGCCATATACACCCATAATGTCTTTTGTCTGCAACAGATTATTCACCTGTACTATGGCCTTCAGAAATAGTTGACGCCTTGGTTTCACACCCGGAGCTGCTTCAACATTTTTCTTAACACCATTCAGCACAAAATCTTTGTCAAGGCGCATATCTACACCATAGTGCCATGGCAAACGGGAGCCGTTCACTCCACCTATTACCGACGACTGTATGGCATCTGTGTACTTTGTATATGGTTCACCACTTCTTGCTCTGGCTATAAAATCTACTCCCATACTCTGGAATACTTTCTTACCGGCTATCATAGGGCCTTCTCCTTCTCCATAGCGATAATCTATATTGGCAGCAATATTATGACGTGAATCATAGTCAAGATCTGTTGTATACCTCATGTTTGGAAGACCTGCCGCTACGAAACTCTGTAATAATCCGTTTCTTGAACTTGGCGTTGATCCTGTACCTTCTGCAAACTGCAATGTGTAAGATACATTCATACGAAGATGATTGGTTGCACGCATATCATAAAAGAGGGTCATACCTTTTGTAGTTGAAAAATCGCGGTTGCCGTAAGTATAATAAGTAAGCGATGACTGAGCCCAAGCATTAATGTATGGTTGGGCGGTGATCATATCTTTACGCTCCTTGTAGAATGCGGTCAATGTCAAAGCTGAATGGTCGTTGATTTTTTCCTGGAATCCAACTTCATAATCATAAGTCTTTTCTGGCTTCAGGTTGGCATTGTTAATGAAGGAACCCGTATTCTGAAGATAATAATAATCCCTAGCTGTTGCATCAACCTGTCCTGTTGGCCTGTGAGAATAGATATCATAGTGAGCATAGAAATTAGCCACCTCTGATATCGGGAATGAGAAAGATACACGGGGCTGAACGGTAACCTGTGGTGTATAATCTGTAAAGGCAAGGTTAGGATTGTAATTGTTGCTCGATATTTTTACTGTATCTATCAAAGCCGGCTGAGGGTCGCGACCTCCTGAATATTGCTTCAATATTGAAGGATCTGTAATGGCTTTCCCGGTTGGGTCGTACCAGTTGTTGCCATTTCTGTAACCTATTACTGATGGATTTGAGGATGTGTTATCATCTACATATACCACATAGTTGCCTGCCATATTTCCCGGATGTACGCCACCATTGATTGTATTCAGTGTGCCTGATACCTGGCTAGCTGTCAACTCTCCTGATTCTGAATACGGATCTTTCAGCACCTTCGTATTTGCTGAATACCTGTCTACACGTACACCCACATTAAAGTGTACATCTTTATAGTTGAAATTATCAAGTAAATAACCGGCGATATAGTTTGGACTAAATGGTGTAATTGGTCGTGTATAATTACCGTTATTGTCTTTCTTTGTCCAGAAATCATTGAAATTAACACTGCCTGATTGAGCACCTCCTGAATAGGTATATCCCTGGTAGCCAACATAAGAATTACCTGAGTTAAGCAACTCATCTGCCGAGAACATATTCAGGTTAAACACTGATGGATTAATTGAATCGATATTGATATTCCTGGTACTGTTGTATCCTAATGCTTTTCTCAGGTTATTATCAAACGTTTTGTCTGTACTGATATTGGCATAGTTATAAAAAATGGTATCATTGGAGCCAGGAATTACAGCGCCGCTCCTTACCTCAGCCAATGTATGTACCTGACCATTTACCAGGAACATAGGATGTGTCTTGTCCAGTGCCAGGTTTCCGTTATCAAGACTTGATACCAGGTCGCGCATACGCTGCCACAAAGAAAGAGTACCAAATCCATAAAGATTCGCACTAACTGAGTAACTCCTTTCAATACGCTGCTGATAGTACAGACCAAATTGAATAGCATGTTTTGTTTTTCCTGCAAGGATGTCGAATGAAGCATTAACATCAAGCGCATACTGGTCTGAATTGAACTTGGAATAATAGCTTTCAGTTGCACCCGGACTGTAGAACAAGCCATAGGTATATTGTGGCTCATCTCCGTTTACTAAACCATTGTAAGCCTGTATTGAAGTAAGCTGAGTCGGAGTAAATCCGTTGCCATGTACAAAGGAATTATAAAATTGTGAAGTATAGTTTGCAAGATTTGGATTAAGATTACTTGCCTTAAAATCAATACCGGTTACACTATTATACAATAATATTGTTCCCATTTTACCACTGGCAGAGTCTGTTTGATTGGCGTAATAACGATTAACCCTAGTCTCGTTGAACTGTCCGATATACGCATAGTTGAAAATGTTTTCCTTGAATTTCGGATCCTCAGCAATCTGGTACAATTTCTGGTAATCAGCCTGAACCGAATAGAACGCATTAGAAATAATACTGTGTCTTGATGATGTGTCACCGGTTTTACCAAACTTCTGTGTGAACCTGATATAACCACGACCTGAAATGGTATTCATGGTAGGTGTAGCCTCAGGTGCAAACATCGTACGTGCCCTGGAATACAGATCTTGTTGTGTATAATCTAATGATCCGCCTGCTACAAGGTGCATATTATCGGTAACCTGGTAATCAAGTTTTCCGTTCAACCTGTCTTCTTTGATTACATTGTGTGGTGGTATCTTGGTCTTGGTCATATCAGCCAATGTAACATAATCTGATGCGTAGTTAACTGTGGGTTGGCCGCTGTTGTCTTTACCTATTTTCAAAGGATTCTGCTGGAGGTTAGCCACTACACTACCTTTTGCGGTATACTCCTGATTGAATGTTGGATACCTGTCATGGTCTTCGTAAATATCGCCGCTCAGTGCAAATCCAAGTACTGGCTTCTTACGGGTTTTATCTCCTGGTATTGCCTTCTTGTATATTGGTCCGGCAACAGAGAATGATGCAAGATTGTTATTATATCCGTCAACCGAATGCTGAAGGCGTACCTGACCAGTCATTTTCTGCGAAACACCCCTTGATGTGATATTTACTACACCACCCGATACGTCTCCGTATTTTGCAGAGATACCAGATGACATTACTTCTATCTGGTCTATCGAACCCTGAGCCTGATCAACACCTGTTGTTCCCTGAACCTGTACCCCGTCTATAATGTACAATGTACCTGAAGTACGTGCACCACCTATGGATACATCAGAACCTCTTTTCGACTGGTATACACCAACTGTAGTACTTACCACGTCAGTTACCTGATTGGTTGGTATAGTTGCTATTTCAGCCCTGTCCAGTGAGTGTTTACCTTGGTTATCCTGATCTACCAGAGGTTTTTTATACGTCTTGATAATAACTTCCTTAATACCGATGGTATGCTTGGTCATCTGGAAATTAAGTGTGGTTCTCTGATCGGGAGATACCATAACTTTATTGGTCAGGATGGAATCGTAACCCGCATAGATAACAAGTACATCATAATAACCGGGATCCAGTGGCTTGATCAGATAGTTACCATCCATGTCGGTAACATTACCGCCTTTTAGGATACCGCCTGAATATACCTGAACCACCGCACTAAGCATTGGTTCCTTCTTTTCATCGATTACCATACCGGCAATTTCCTGTGCTATGGCCGAGCCTGATAGCGATATAAATACAAACAGAAACAGAGAACGTAAAGTACGAGTCATATCTAGTGTTAATAAATTATTAGCAAATGAGGGCGTAAAGGTAAAAAATTCTGTTAAAAATCCGCACGCAACAAATTAATTTTCCTCGAACCGCCCATATAATTTTCAAATAAATATCCTTATTTAAGCTTTAATGATTAAGGTTCTGCTATAATAGACGATAAACCAGCTCAAAATCTTGGGTAAAAAAGAAAATATTTTTTTTGTTGTTCTTAACACATGCTAAATATATTATTTATGTAATATGTGATATGTATTTTCAAAACACTATGTTAAGTCGTTTTTCAAGGCGCTCCCAGCTTTTCGGCCAGTACTTTGCTCATTTTATACAATGCCTCAAACGTGTACCCTGCGATATGTGGCGTTACTACCACATTTTCCATCATTTTTATTTCATTAAATATATTTAATATATTTGGTATCATCCCTGTTATTGGCTCCTGTTCAAATACATCCAGGCACGCCCCCACTATCTTTCCTGAAATCAGCCCATTGTAAACAACTTGCATATCTACCACCTGCCCCCGCGATGTATTTATCAGCAGAAACTGTTTTTGCATCCCATCCAGAAACTCATTGTTAAAATAATGTATAGTATCAGCCTGAAGTGGCACATGAAAACTAAGAATATCTGCCTCCCGCATCAATATGTCCAGGCTATTGGCACGCATTATGTGCCTGGGAATGGCATTGGTCAAATATTTATCGTAGGCTATCACCCGAACATCAAAACCAATTAGTTTTTTGGCAAAAGCAGCCCCGGTATGTCCATACCCAATTATACCTACTGTTTTTCCTTCCAGTTCGGTTCCCCTGTTTTCTTCCCGCTTCCAGATATTTTCCTTCAGTTCATTATGGCTCCAGCTAATCCTTCTTATTACAGACAACAACATCCCCATAGCATGTTCCCCCACAGCATTGCAATTGCCCTCCGGACTAAAAAAGCAAATAATCCCTTTTTTACGTGCATAATCCATGTCTATTACCTCCATCCCCGACCCCATTCTCCCAATCCATTGCAACTTTGGAGCAGCATCCAACAGGTCTTTATCCAGTTGTATCCTGGTAGAAGTGATCACACCCACGCAATCCTTAATAAGCTCAAATGCCCTGGCCTGTGTAATTTGTTCCGCTACTATGCACTCAAAACCTTTAGTCACCAGCGCATCCATAAGTACATGGTGTACAGGCGCAGCAATCAAAACCTTTCCTATATTACCCATCTGTGGTGCTTGTTTGCAGCAAAATTATTTATTAAATACCATCTTGCCGATTTCATTTTAAAGAACATGGCTGGCAATGGGCTATTTATACCCATACCAGCCATGCCGATTATTATTTAATGCATATTGCCCTGCTAGATTTTAGCCCCGTCTTCCCTTGCCTTATAGCTCTTCACCTGTTCCAGCGCATCGGGCACCACATCGCTCGTTATCACAATAAAGCTATCCTTAACCGCATTCTTCATTGCATAGTCTATGGCCTCGCTTTCCTTCCTTATCACTGTTATCTTTTTATCCGGATCTACATTCTGTATGCCTTCCGTCATGAGGTCTATTATATTTTGCTCGGTGCGGCCGCGCAGGTTTTTATCCTGCCTTATGATTATCTCGTCAAAGATCTTTGCCGATACCTCGCCCAGCGATATTATATCCTCATCCCTCCTGTCGCCCACTCCGGCTATGATACCCACCTTTTTTGATGCATTTATGGTAGCCAGGAATTTGCCAAGCGCCATAAATCCATGTGTATTGTGTGCGTAGTCCAGCATCACCGAATAATCATGAAAGTGGAACATATTCATCCTGCCCGGTGTAAGCGCCGGCGATGGCACAAATGTCTGCAACGCCTGCCTTATATCGTCTGTCTTAAAGTCCTGCACATAAGCCGCCAGTGTGGCTGCCAGCACGTTGGCAATGTTAAACTCCGCCATTCCCGAGAAGGTAAGCGGAATGTTGGTTACCTTCTCTACCCTTATCTTCCAGCTTCCTTTCAGAATGGTTATGTAGCCGTTTTCGTATATGGCTGCTATACCTCCCTTGGCACAATGCCGCTTCACCCTGCCGCTGTTTTCATTCAGCGAAAAATAAGCCACTTTGCATTTCAGTTCCTTGTGCATATCATACACCAGGTCATCATCTGCATTCAGTATGGCACAGCCCTCCGGAAATACCGTTTGCACCGCTACACTTTTCACCCTGGCCAGTTTATCCAGCGTATCTATGCCGCCCAGGTTCATATGGTCTTCCGCCACATTGGTCACTACCGCCACATCGCAGTGATGAAAACCCAGGCCAGCCCTGAGAATGCCGCCCCGTGCGCATTCCAGCACAGCATAGTTTACGGTCGGGTCCCTCAGCACAAATTCTGCGCTCACCGGCCCCGTGCAATCACCCTTCATCATGAGCTGGTTCTGTATATATATACCATCGGTAGTGGTATAGCCCACCTTATAGCCCATCTGTTTTACTATATGCGCTATAAGTCTGGTAGTTGTTGTTTTACCATTTGTACCCGATACGGCTATGATCGGTATCCTTGCCGATGAGCCTGGCGGATAAAGCATATCTATCACCGGCTCAGCAACATTGCGGGCCAGTCCTTCAGTAGGGTCCAGATGCATCCTGAAGCCCGGCGCTGCATTTACCTCCAGCACACTGCCGCCATTGTCGGTAATAGGTGTAGAGAGGTCGCTGGCCATAATATCTATACCGCATATATTGAGGCCGATGATGCGGGCTATGCGCTCGCACATAAACACATTATTGGGATGCACAAAATCGGTCACATCTGTAGCCGTACCACCTGTGCTAAGGTTGGCAGTGGGTTTCAGCCACATCTCCTCACCTTTGGCCAGCACGGTCTCCATCGTATAACTTTTCTTCACCAGCATATCTCTGGTAAAGTCATCTATCTTGATGGTGGTAAGCATTTTTTCATGCCCGTAGCCACGCCGCGGATCGCTGTTCACTATGTCAATCAGTTCCTGTATGGTATGCACGCCATCGCCGGTCACTGCAGCCGGAGTGCGCAGTGCCGCTGCTACAAATTTATAATTGATCACCAATACCCTGAAGTCCCTGCCGGTTATAAATTTCTCACAGATCACAGCCCTGCCATATACCTTGGCCGCCTTCAGTCCTTCCACAGCATCTTGCCAGGTACGAATGTTGGTCGTAGCGCCCTTGCCATGATTGCCGTTTACCGGCTTCGTCACAACCGGATACCCTATCTTGTCAATACACGCCTGCAGGTCATCCTCATCATACACTATCCTCCCACGAGGCACAGGTATCTCCGATGCCTCCAGCAGATTTTTCGTTTCCTCCTTATCACAAGCCAGTTCCACGGCTATGCTGCTGGTGGTGCTGGCTATGGTAGCCTGAATACGGCATTGATTCACACCATAACCCAGTTGCACCAGGCTATGCCTGTTCAGCCTGATGAACGGTATCTTCCTCCGTTCAGCCTCCTCTACTATGCTGCCCGTACTGGGACCCAGCCGCTCATTTTCCCTTATTTCGCGCAGGTTTTGTATTTCCTCTTCCAGGTAGCAAGGCACATCATCTGCCAGTGCCTGAGCTATATTCACTGCAGCCCTGGCAGTATAAATACCGGCCTTGGCCTCCATATAGCTGAACACCACATGATAGATGCCCCTGTCCTTTGTTTCCCTGGTACGCCCAAAACCGGTGTCCATGCCTGCCAGTGTTTGCAACTCCAGGGCAATATGCTCTATCACATGGCCCATCCAGGTACCCTCTTCCACCCGCATAAAAAATCCCCCCGGTACACCCTCGCTGCAGCGATGTTCATACAGACTAGGCATCAGTTTACCCAGCCGGTCCAGAAAACCGGGTATCTTATCGGTAGGCAGTTCTTCCATATCTTCAAGGTCCAGCAGCATCACGATCAGCTTATGCCTGTTGGCGCTCCAGTAGTTGGGGCCGTTCATCGCCTTTATATCCAGTATTTTCATCGGTAAAGTTAATTTGCGTATAAGGAATAATGACTAAATAACTCCCACCATCTTAGCCGTTCTATTCCATTTTTATTTCGTTGCAAAAGTCTTTAAATAATTCATTATTCGCAGATTTTACGCCTCATAAAACATGCCTTCGCTAAAGCTATGGCAGTTAATAAAAGAAATATAACTTCGCAATATGATGGAACTTATTTCGTCAACGTTCCTAAGGTAATAAAATTTGTGGGAAACAATATTGAATAAATAAAATCCTTAGGTGTTCCGGAGCGTATAGATCTATTGGGGTCCGGGCTTTGGAATTACTATCTGGCCTCAGTGGCCATAGCACGCTTGTACTAAATCGCTTTATCGGGCTATTAGTCATTACCGCTTGGGTTCTAGCTTCTCACATTCATTTTGCTATAATAGCAGTACTGTACTTAGTACCGCTTCTTCATTGCTCAAACCGCAGTAAGTTTTGGGTAGTACTGCGGTTTTATCTCTCTCAAGTCTTCTCCTCTTAATCCTTAATCCTTAATTCCACCCCTTACTCCTACTTATTTTTTATCAACCCTTTAATTTTATTGAAGGTCATCGCCACCGCATCCTGAATTATTTTGGCTTCATCCTCATCGGAGAGTGATTGATTATAAAGTTTCTCAGCTACAACGCTTCCATTAAATGAAATTTTATACACAAAATTTTCAAATTTTAAATGGATAGTTTCAGCTATATCAAAAGCGTTTGCACCATTTTTTTTAAATCCAATCATAAACATTGTTACTGAAAGCCCTCTAATACGTTCATGAGGGCTGCTTTTCATGAAGTTATCTACTGAAGCTTTAGATTGATATTGATCATTGAGTACTTGGTTATCAATATCCCCATATACATTCCATTTAGTAAAAAGATCATGGAAGTTTTTATGAAATTTTATCAGGAGTCTATCAATAAAAGGGCTAATACTATTATTATATAAATCCACTATTATCTCCAATGATTTCGGTACCGGCTCATCGGTCATTACACTTAACTCCTTCTTCCACATCGCTATCTCCTTATCTATATCATCAGGTTCTTCCACACCCTTACCTGCTATTGCATCCAATACAATATGCATAGACCGCATCAGCATATCCCCCATAAAATCATAAAACAGGTCCTTTGCGCCGCCATATTCCTGCACATCGGCCAGGTATTGGTAATAGCGGTCCTTTTCTTCCAGCTTTATATATAGTGGCGGGTAGCCATAGGCCACCAATATCAGGTTGGTAAATATCCTTGCCGTCCGGCCATTACCATCATAGAATGGGTGTATGCTTATATAATCCAGGTGAAACCTAAATGCCAGGGCTATGGGGTGCATAGCGCCTTTATCTTTCCGCTGAATTTTGTCTTTCTCCGCATTCAGCCAATCCACCAGTTGGTGCATCCTTTCTTTCACTTCACTGCAGGGCACAAAGTCTACCCGTTCATTTTTATAGTTGAAGAGGTAGTTATTCTGTGTTTTCCATATGCCAATAAACTTTTTCTTTCCGGGGTCGTCCTCATGCATTATTTCGGTGTGCATTTTCTTTATCCGTGCCTCGCTAAGGTTCAGATCACCCTGCCCCATTTTTATTATTTCCTTCACCACCTCATCATGTCCTTTCATCTCCAGCACATCCTTCAGCGGCTTGCCGCCCACAGTTATATTACCCACCATTACGCTCCTCGTCTCCTGCCTGGTCAGCGAGTTGCCTTCCATTATATTCGAGTTGTAGTTCCACTCCAGCCTGAACTTATAATTGATCCTCTTCTGCAATTCAGCATACAATGGCCCATGTGCATCCATTTGTTGTTTCATCTGGTCTATTACCGCCAGTTTATCTTCGAAGCTCATAACCAATGTTTTAAAAAAACTCAAAAATGCGCTTTCCCTCTCAATCCCTGCAACAAAATATAGATTCTTTTCCAAGAAAAAGACAGGGGAAATTTTTGGCTCTGCTGAATGTAATTGCTAAGGAACGATGGCAAAATAACTCCCACCATCTTACTCGTTCTATCCCATTTTTATTTCGTTGTAAAAGTCTTTATCCCGAAAGCTTTCGGGATGCAGATTTTACGCCTCATAAAACATGCCTTCGCTAAAGCTATGGCAGTTAATAAAAGAAATATAACTTCGCAATATGGTGGAACTTATTTCGTCAACGTTCCTAATAGTTAGAAACTAATTATCCACCACAGTACACATTAGCAAAACCGCCAATAAGCCGCCGCGACACCCAACAAATTTATACAATATCCAAACCTTGCCCAAAAAAACCATAAATCGCGCTAAAATCCGCGCCGTTATTGCGAATTATTTTCTATGACAGCTCACCAGTGATCTATCATTGTGCATTTCCCATACTATCATAGATACCCAACCTCCCTCTTTCCATATCCATCCTTAGTGCTGTACCAAAACCCAATCATATGATACATATCCCAAAAACAGGATTACCTAACAAAGCTGTAAACCTATTTCAGGAGTGTGCACATTTACCACATTATCGCATTTCCCCCACATTATCGCATTATAAAAATTGACCCTAATTTTCACAACTGCATGAATATCAACACCAATTTTCGAATAACCTGAATAACAAAAAGAAACCGTACACCACCCCCTGAAACCTGATTGTAAACTGCTCAGCCTCTTATCAAACAATTTACTTAAATTTGCCGCTTTATTTTCTTTTTTCACTAACCGTATTTACCTGGTGGCATATCCTCAAGGGCATTTAGTAGCAGTAGGTGGCGCAGAAGACAAAGGAACCGACCTTGAAAAAGGTATCTTGCAGAGAAACCGCCTCAATTTTTTCGAATTAGGTATCCTTAAAAATATTGTCAGCCTGATAGATGGCGCTGAACCTCATGTCGAGGTCATCACAACAGCCTCTTCTATCCCTGATGAGGTAGCGCAGAATTACATCGATGGCTTCCATAAGTTAGGTTGCAACAATATTGGTCACCTCCGCATCCGCAACCGCGAAGACGCGGCCAACCCCGAATTCATTGAAAGGCTCAAAGCCTGCAACTGTATTATGCTTTCTGGTGGCAACCAGCTCCGGCTATCCTCCATTTTTGGAGGTACTGAGTTTCTCGATATACTGAAGAGCCGGTTTAAGCATGAAAACTTTGTAGTTGCAGGCACCAGCGCTGGTGCCATGGCCATTGGTCCTACTATGATCTACGAAGGCAATGCCAGCCTTGCCCACCTCAAGGGTGAAGTAAAAATCACTACTGGTCTGGGCCTCCTCAGGTACGTCATTATCGATACCCACTTCGACAAAAGAGGCCGCTTCAACCGCCTGGCACAGGCAGTTGCCGCCCAGCCGGGAGCAATAGGTGTGGGTCTTGGCGAAGATACCGGCATCGTGGTGTCAAAGGGCATTATACTTGAAGCCATAGGCAGCGGCAGTGTGGTAATTATCGACGGCAAGAATATCGAGTACAACAACATTGCCGATATCGGCTTTGGCAAACCGATTTCTGTTGAGAATATTATTGTGCACATCATGTCCAAGGGAGATCAGTACAATATGGAAACCCGCAAATTCCATGGTGCCGAGATAGTAATATCCAACGAAGATTAGTAAGTGTCCATTCGAGGTTACTGACTTGAACCACCGGCCATCATCTGCTGATACAGGCCCACAAAATCGGCTACACCCAGTTGTTCCGCCCTTTTATCCATTATCGGGTCGGCCAGCATTGATGTCGGAACGGTGCTTTTCAGCGCATTGCGCAATGTCTTGCGCCGTTGGTTAAATGCCGCCTTTACCAGTATTATAAAGCGCCTTTTGTCATTTATGGCAAATGGGTTATGCAGATTGGTAAATCGCAACACACCGCTTTTTACTTTGGGGGGTGGGGTAAAACATTGCTCATGTACGTCAAAAAGGTAATCTACCTTAAAAAACGCCTGCATCAGCACACTCAGTATTCCATACGACTTAGAACCAGGACCCGATGCAATACGCTGCGCCACTTCCTTCTGAAACATCCCGATTACCTCCACGACCTCAGCCTCCCATTCCAGTACTTTAAACAAGATAGGTGAAGATATGTTATACGGAAAATTACCGATCACGCTAAAAGGTTCATCAAAAGGCATATCTGCCTTAAGTATGTCCTGCATTATGATCCTTCCCTTAATAGCAGGATACGTCTTATTCAGGTAAACGACCTTTTCTTCATCAATTTCAATGGCCTTATACAAGGCATCCTGCCATTCCAGCAGATATCGGGTAAGCGCGCCACCACCCGGCCCTACTTCAAGCATACGCATACCAGGGGTATGGGTTACATGCTCAACAATTTTCCTGCACATATTGTCATCATGCAGAAAATGTTGCCCAAGGCTTTTTTTAAGATGTAGGTCTGAGGAAATCCTGTTATGCCTTTGCTCCATGGCTGCAAAGGTAAATCTTTCGGTGGTTGGGCTGTCAGTTTTTATACCCCTCCGCATCAAAACAACAACCCTGAAACCAATAGCCCGGCAGGCAGAACTCATCCTGAATTTTGGATAGAATTAGATTACCTTTGCACATTATTTTAAAAATACCTCATGGAATTCAAAATACTTCAAAAACCAGCTACCAAACATCAGGCATACATAATAGACGACATTGCCAAACTAGCTCTGGTTCCGGGCATTACTGAACAAGAAACTTCCTTTGTAAAAACCTGCTTTAACGATGAACAGACATTTGTTACCATCAACCGTTTCAGCTATTTCCTGTTTATATACCTGCTCAAGTCCAAAAAAACAGAGTCTCAAACACGTGAAACCTGCAGAAAATCCGGCGCTGAACTACAGGCTGTTTGCAATAAGTACAAATTAACAGAAGTAACATTGCACAATATATCTGCCATGCCGCAGGCTGCCCTGCTGCTTGCCGAAGGTTTGGCTCTTTCCAATTACCAGTTCCTTAAATACCGCACCAATTCCAAAAAAATAACGCATACACTCCATACCGTTTATTTCACTAAAACCTCTGCTACACTCAAGGAAGTAAGCCAGTTGGCTATAACCATTGATGCTGTTTATCGTGCGCGTACGCTGGTAAATGAACCGCTCAATTATTTATCTGCCGAGCAGTTATCAAAGGAGATAGCGACTCTGGGCAAAGAATCCGGTTTTAAAGTTACTATTCTCAATAAGGCGCGTCTTATCAAAGAAAAAATGGGCGGTATCCTTTCTGTAAATATGGGCAGCCAGCAGCCACCCACATTCACCATTATGGAATACACACCCAAGAAAGCTATCAACAAGAAACCAATAGTATTGATTGGCAAGGGTGTGGTATACGATACCGGCGGACTTTCCCTGAAGCCTACCCCAAACTCCATGGACCGCATGAAGAGCGACATGGGCGGGGCCGCACTGGTGAGCTGCGCCATGTATGCTATTGCCAAAATGCAATTACCTCTTCACATTATAGCATTGGTACCCGCCACCGACAACAGGCCGGGAGAAAATGCCACTGTACCCGGCGATGTGATCACCATGTACAGTGGCACCACCGTAGAAGTGCTCAATACCGATGCCGAAGGCCGCATGCTGCTGGCCGATGCATTGCACTGGGCCAAACGCTATAAGCCCGGACTGGTTTGCGATTTTGCCACCCTCACAGGCGCGGCATCTGTAGCTGTCGGCGAGTACGGCATTGTTTGCATGGGCACTGCCGATGAGCCAACCAGGCAGGCATTCAGAGATAGTGGCTTCAGCCAGTACGAGCGCCTGGTTGAATATCCTTTGTGGGATGAATATGGCGACCAGATCAAGTCGGATATTGCCGATCTTAAAAATGTAGGCGGGCCATCCGGAGGCGCTATCACTGCCGGTAAATTCCTGGAACATTTCACCGATTATCCATGGATGCATTTCGACATTGCAGGCGTATCATTTGCTACTTCCAAAAAAGGATATCTACCCGTGGGAGGCACAGCTTATGGCATGCGCATGCTCCTCGATTATCTGATCCATTACAACAAGGCATAGCATAATTTTATTGCTCGTATATTGCACAGTGAAGTTTTTGAATCAGTTTTAAATTTTGACTTAAATAAACATGCAACCAAATAACGAAAAACCCGTGATCGGGATCACAACCGGCGATCTGAACGGTATTGGTACGGAAGTAATCATCAAAACCTTTTCTGATAACAGGATGCTGGAATTGTGTACGCCCGTAATATTTGCATCCAATAAAGTGATCAATTATTACCGTCGCATTGTTACCGAGCATACCTTCAATTTTACAAGCACAAAAGACCTTACCAAGCTCAATCCTAAACAGGTAAATATATTCAACTGCTGGGACGAAGAAGTTCCTTTGCAGCCGGGTATCCTTACCGATGCTGCAGGCAAGTATGCTATCCGGTCGCTGATGGTTGCCACGCAATGCCTTAAAGATGGCCAGCTCGATGCTATTGTTACTGCACCTATTCATAAAAGCAATTCCAATGTACCTGATTTCCCATATACAGGACATACACCTTTCTTTAAAGAAAAATTTGGCGCTAAAGATGTGGTGATGATTTTGTACAGCGGCGGATTGCGTGTTGCCCTTGCCACCGAACATATTCCGATTTCAAAAGTAGCCGCTGCAATAACTAAGGAATTACTGCAATCCAAATTAGGTATTCTTCGCGATAGCCTGATCAAAGACTTTGGTATCGACAAGCCGAAGATTGCTGTATTGGGCCTTAACCCCCATGCAGGCGATGAAGGTCAGATTGGCAACGAAGAACAAACAGTAATTAAACCGGTTATCGACCAGCAGAAACAAAACGGTAATCTGGTATTTGGCCCTTATAGCGCCGACTCCTTTTTTGCCCGTGGCACCTATACCGAGTTCGATGCAGTATTGGCAATGTATCACGATCAGGGTCTTGTTGCCTTCAAAACCCTTGCCCAGGGCGATGGCGTAAACTACACTGCAGGTTTACCTATTGTCCGCACATCTCCCGATCACGGTACGGCATTCGATATCGCCGGCAAAAACCTGGCAGATCCCTCATCATTCCGTGAAGCCGTTTACCAGGCCCTTGACCTGATTAACCAGCGCAAAGAATATGCCGCCAATACTGCCAACCCACTACGCCGTGGCAGGATAGAGAAAGAGAAAGAGGAAGAATAAAATACTTTACGTTTCAACATTAATAAAATATCCTAAAGCAAAAGAACCACCCTCACCAGTGGTTCTTTTGCTTTGAACCTGCTTCTGATATTATAATCGCCAACATTAGTCAACTACCTTGGAGGGCAAAAAAATAGCCCTGAAAGTACCAGAGCTATTTTAAAAACCAAATTATCGGTAGCAATTTTCATTGCTTCTCTCAACATTAATTACCTTCCTTTACCAGCTTATCAGCTTTCACCATCTGACCATTGTTGTCATACAGTTTAATGGTATAAATACCATTTGCCAGCTTACTGATATCAACATTGGTTGCAGATTGCTGCACGATAAGCGTTCTGCCATCTATACCGCATATTTCGGCACGAACTGTTACCGGCGACTCAATATGAAGCATGTCCTGGGCAGGGTTAGGATATATCTTGATATCAGCGGTACTCATGTTATTTACACCCAGATTATGCGGCACCCATCCGGATACTATATATCCCGCCGATACTGACTGGCAACCATTTGTATCTGTAACTTTCACTGTATAGGTACCATTACCGATGGCAGCCATACTCGATGAAGTCGCACCCGGTACAATTGTACCATTATAATACCACACATAATTTGTATAGTAAGTCTGTGTTGAAACAATATAAGTTGTTGTTGAATAACTTACAATCGGGTTGGGAAGCGGGTTTTCATGCACCGTTATTGTAGCGCTGGTAGTGGCACAAATACCGCCACCTACGCTCACTGTCACACCATATGTTCCGGAGGAAGTAGCATTATAAGTACTGTTTGTAGCCCCGGCAATATTTACACCGCCAACAAACCATTGATAACCTACTGTACCTGCACCACTCACTATCACACAGGCAAGGCCTGCGCTGCTACCCCAACAGAAGTTGGCTGGCGTCATAGGAACGATGGTAGGTGTAGATACAACAGTCACTACCTCAGCCGGTGAAGTCGCTATGCAACCAGAAGCAGGAGAATCGATCTGTACGGTATAATTTCCGGTAGTGCCGGCAACATAAACCGCAGTTGTAGCGCCAGGTATTAATACACCGTTTTTATACCACTGGAACTGGTTGGTAGCAGATGCAGGTGCGCCGAGACTTACACTTCCACCTGTACAGAATACCGGTGAAGTTGCCGCGGTGATTGCGGCATATGGCAGTGGACTGACTACTACTACCTGATTAGGTGATTGAGTACTGCATCCGCTGCTGGCATCAATTACGAAATAAGTGCCTGATATTGTGGCGGTATAACTAATATTTGTTGCTCCGGCAATTGGTGTAGCAATAGAACCTCTGTACCACTGATAGGTATAGCCAATACCCGCATCAGCAGTTAAGGTTAAACTGCCACCCGCACAGAAGTTGAGCGAACCAGACAGAGTAACAACACCTGCAGGCGAAGGCAATAAAGTGATAACAGTTACAGCAGAAGTTGCAGAACAACCAAATGTATTTGTCTCAACAACAGTATAGTTTCCGGATGAGGTTGGGGTAATTGTGTTGGTAACAGCGCCGGCAATTGGCGCTCCGCCAACCTGCCACTGATAACTATATCCTGCAGCAGTAAAGGCAGTCAGAACCAGTCCGGAACTTGCACAGGTAGTTGTCGGCCCTGAAGCAGCAATAGTAGCTGTCGCAGGATTCACAGAAACTGTTATTCCTGCAGAGGTCAGACTACATAGCCCGTTGGAAACGGTTACAGAATAAGTACCTGCTGTGGTTGCCATATAAGTTGAAGCAATAGCACCTGCTATTGCGCCCGGATTCAGCCATTGGTAGGTATAGCCTGTACCGGTACTTGCTGTGAGGTCTACAAAACCACCGGGGCAGATATTAGTACTGCCTAATGGTACTATAATTGATGATGGAAGTGCATTTACAGTTATTACTCTTGTCTGGTTGCAACCCGAAGGGCTTGCAAACGTAATGGTTACAGTTCCGGTTGAAACAGGAGTTACGACCGTACTTGTACCAGGACCCGCAACCACATTCACAATACCTCCAGGAGCTGCCGACCATGTGCCCGCGGCAGATGCTATCGTTTCTGTAATAGTAGAGCCCATACATACCTGAGCCGGACCTCCTATTGCAGGAAGCGTGCTGTTAACTGTTACAGTAGCAGTAACAGAACAGGTATTAGGCATGGTATAGGTAATAATAGAAGTTCCGGCGGCAGTACCTGTTACGGTTACATTGGCGCCAGCAGGAACAATAGTAGTATTTGCTCCGTTTGTCCAGGTACCTGAACCTGTTGGAACACCTGCATCATTAAGCACAGTATTTCCACCAAGACAAATGCTTAATGTTCCGGTTATGGCTGGAGGTGTTTGATTCACGGTAACAGACACCGTTGTTGAACAACCTCCAAGTGAATATGTAACCACAGCAGGACTACCAACAGTAGTAACTCCATTTACAACGCCTGTTGCAGTGCCTATCGTAATTGCGCCTGATGCCGTCGACCAGGTACCACCCGGAGTCGTCGGATCAGTTAATGTAATCGTCTTCCCTGTACATACCGAAGGATTTGCAGGAACAATTGGCCCGACAGAGGGGAATACGGTAAACGGAGTACATGTTTTACATGTTCCCGGTGAAGCAGTAAAAACATAACAAATAGTTGCAGTTCCTGCACTTATAGCAGCAACATTTGCTGTAGCTCCGCCACCAGCAGTAACAGTTACAATTCCTGCAGGAACCGGAGGAGACCAGGTTCCTGCTCCTCCACCAGAACTAACAAGTACCGGAGCCACACCCAAACACATCGCTGTAGGAGTAATTGCAGATGGAGTATCTGTAACCTGCATGACGAAGGTGGAGAAACATCCGGTACTTGTAACAATATAATCAATAGTGGCAATACCTCCGGCCATGCCCGTTACAATTCCGGTAGATGATCCGACAGCGGCTGCAGCCGACAGCGTGCTCCACCATGTTCCTGCCGGAGCGCCCGGACAGGTTAAGGTAGCGGTTAAACCCTGGCAAAGCGGATTTGTACCTGCCGTTTGTACTATAGCAGGAGGCAAAGAATTTACAGTTACGGTAACACTAACTGTACATGTTGTCAGAGCAGTATAAGTAACATCGGCTGTACCTACAGCAACACCAGACACGGTACCGGTTGTAGCTACAACTGATACATTTGCACTGAGTGAGCCCCACGTGCCACCTCCAGGTGTACCTGTAAGTGTTATAACTGATCCCATGCAGACCTGAGGTGCGGTGGGCGAAATTGTGGGGGTTGCATCAACAGTTACCGTCTTCGATCTTGTACATCCGGTAGCAGTTAAAGTATAAGTAATTACAGTTGTACCAGGAGCCAACGCACAGAAAACACCAGTAGCTGGATCGATAGTACCTGTTGTAAGGGTTGAACTACTCCAGGTGCCTGCACCGCCACCAGATGTATATACCTGACTGCAATCGCCTGTGCACACGTTTGAAGGCCCTGTAATAACTGCAGGCAATGGATGAACAGTTACTGTATAAGTAACTGAGCATCCTGCAATGGTGTAAGAAATAACTGAAGTTCCACCAACGCCCGCAAGACCAACACCGGTAACTGTACCACCTGCAACAGTTGCTACAGTTATTGTACCACTTACCCAGGCACCACCACCTGTGGCATCACTCAGCAAAATAGTTGAGCCAATACAAACTTCACCTGTAGACAGTGTTGTAATTGGTGGTGGAGTCTGATTAATTGTGATTGTTCTGGTAAGATAACAAGTTGTAGGCAGTGTATAGGTCACAATAACTGTTCCGGCAGTAACCCCGGTCACTGCACCGGTTGCAGGATTAATTGTACCAGTTCCGGTCCCACCCGAAATTGTCCATGTGCCACCTGCGGGTGAAGATGTTTCTGTTCCTGTGGAACCTGTACAAATTGTAGCAGGCCCGGTAATAAATGAAGGTAATGGATTAACTGTAAAAACCACTGCATTATAACATCCTGTGACAGGGAATGTATACTTGATTGTGGATGTGCCGACAATACCTGCAGTTACGGTAACAGAAGTACCAGCGCTGACAATACTTGCAACCGCCGGATTTGAAGTCGACCATCCCGGACCTGATGTTGCATCTGTAAGCATTACACTACCACCACCAACACAAAGTGAATCCTGACCGACTATCGGAGCAGGTATCGGATTAATGGTTATTGGTAATATCGTAAAGCATCCGGTTGAGGTAAGTGAATAAGTTATATCACAAGCTCCTGCACTAATACCCATAACCTTTCCAGTACTTGAGCCAACAGTTGCAAATAAAATGTTGCTACTGGTCCAGGTACCACCGGGAGTTGAATTGGTAAAAGTCGAAGAATCATTTACACAAATAGCTGTTGTACCAACAATTGTAGCTGGTATTGCATTTACAGTCATAGCAAAGGTAGTATGACAATACACGCTTAAAGTATAAGTCATGGTAACTGTACCTGCGGAAACACCCGTAACAATACCGGTTGATGAGCCAATCATTGCCTTGGTAATATCACTGCTTGTCCATGTTCCTGTACCAACACCGTCTGTTAAAGGAGTAGTAGCGCCAACACAAACAGTATTGGATCCTGTAATAGTGCCGGCAACGCAAGATACAGTAATAGAAACACTGCCACATGCAGTATTGCAGCCACGAGTCTCTGATATCATTGTTACACCGGTAGCGCCATAATAATCAGAACCGCCACCGCCGCCTGTCCACTGACCGCCTGCACCGGCACCCATACCGCCGCCGCCGCCGCCACCTGCAGATGAATTACCACCGGTACCACCAATTGAAATATCACCAGCCTGACCAGCAGATCCGGGACAGGCAGGACAAATACCTCCAACTGAAGGGAATGAGTTATAAAGGCCACCGCCGCCACCTGTTGCTGGGCTGCAACCAACTCCATTTTCACCGCCGCCGCCAACAATAAGAGAACCTCCATCGCCGCCACGGTCATAATCTGATCCACAGTTAGCGCCAGCGCCACCGCCACCGCCACCTACTACAACCCGATCACCAATGGTGTACGGAGCAATCCTGATATCAGAAGCACCGCCTCCACCACCACCGGACAAAGAAGCGCTTCCATAGGTTCCATTACCACCACCATTAAAACCACCGGTACCACCAGTGATGACAGTTCCGTTTCCACCACAACCTCCTACATATACATTTAGTACCTGCCCGGGTGTAACCGCCATATACGCCTGTACACAACCACCGTATCCTGCACGATCCGAATAAGTAATCTCATCGGAATTCTGTCCTCCGGCAGCGCCTTTCACGTTAACTGTAACACCAGTTACGCCGGCAGGCACTGTGTAGAGATAGGGGCCCCCAACTGTATTATAAAATGTGGTTTGGGCTTGTGCGCTAAATTGTGCGCCAAGGATAAGTACTAGGATAAACCTGAGGGAAGTGTACATTTTTTTCATTTTCAAAAATTTAATTACTGCTTTATTATTAGCTTAATTAATTACTGTGTAGTCTCTAAAATTATTTTGTTGCAATCACGAACATAACAACATCGATACAAAAATCGCTTTCCGAAAAAAGAAATTTTTGGATTTACATTAACATAGTTCTAAAGGTAATAATTTTTTTAAAAATAACCACAACTGTATTATAAAATATCAAAAAAACAGCCTATACGGCAAAAAATACCTTCAAAAATGAAAAACCCACCTTTAGTGTGTTTCATTTTGGGGAACCATACGTTTGAAACCTGGCAAAAAAATACCGCCATCCGGCGGTATCAATTTATATATTATAATATTTTTTATCATCTGAGGCTTTGACCAAAATACTTACAATCGTAAGATGTTGTATCATGCATAACATGGTATACCAACCAAAGACTGTCATTACTTAATTTTCCCCAACCGGTGTAAGTTGTACTATTGTTGCTACCGATGAACGTAAAAGAATCGGTTGACTGGATTGTGCAGGTTGCGCTATCTTGATAATTACCCAAAAAATTCTTCATATTCATCTCAACCGAATCATTTAATACCGCCAGCATATGAATTTCGTAATTACTATAGTGTGGCCCGGTGCAACTATCATGACCATTATAAGTGAATATAAATTTATCTCTTGACAGTGTCTGACAACGATTACCTTCAAACCCGGTAGGACAGATGCATTTGCCGCCATCGCAAACTCCAAGGTTGAGGCAAATAACATTGTTGCATTTATTTTTATTGCAGGATGTATAAATAACCAGAGAAAATGCAGACAATGTAAAAATCGCTGCGAGCATTATTGTACGTAATTTTTTCATAAACTGAATTTAGAGCGGCTAAAATACCAAATGTTTTATCAAAGATAACCTTTAGACCGAAAAATAATCAATGATGTAGTAATAATTATACAAAATCGGGTTGCTCCATGTTTGTGCAGGCTGATTTTTCAAAGACTACAATACTGCATTGATAAAAATAATATACTTTCGTATATTTTATTATTAGATCCAATTTTCAGAATATACTCACAAAATAAAAAGTCTGTTTCCATTAAACAAATCAGCCCTGAATTAACAGGGCTGAATGCTTGCACGGTGTTAGAGAAATATTTTAATCCGGATATTGACAATATCCATCTGTAGTAATATATTGCTGTAGAATGGTCCGGATATTTCCGGAACAGAACAAATTTAGGGAATACTTGTTACCAAATTGTAACTTTTTTTTCAAAATTATTGTTTTATCATATTGACATTCAATTTCCATTACAACGTACATACTGTATCTTCGCATTTTACGTTAAATAGCTTTCAACTACAGATTCATGCGTAAATGCGGTATTTTACTTGTTTTTTTGATCGTATCAACGTTAAACGTTTTTGCTCAACGACCGCTGCTTAATATGCCCGACCACGATGATAAACCTTATTATTTTGGTATTACTTTCGGACTCAACTTTTCAGTTTACCAGATCAACTATACCCAGGCTTTTGCTACAACCGATACATTTAAACGGATTCAACCCAACTGGCAGCCCGGTTTCAATTTAGGCCTCGTTGGCAACCTGAAACTTACAAATTTTATTGACCTTCGCTTTATCCCTTCATTGGCTTTTGCTGAAAAAACGATTTCTTACGTATATGGTAATACATTTAAAGACAGTGCTGTAAGTAAGAACATTGAGGCAATCTATATGCACCTGCCCCTGCAGCTCAAGTTTAAAAGTGACCGCATTAAGAATTTTCGCTTTTATGGCCTGGCCGGAGCTAAATTTGACTACGACCTTGCCGCCAACGCCAGATCGCATAGACCAGACGAATTCCTGAAAGTCAGTCCGGTTGATTTCGGGTATGAGATTGGCGTGGGATTTGAGTTCTTCAATCCTAATTTTATTTTCTCCCCTGAAATCAAATTAAGTCAGGGCCTTACCAACCAGCTCTATCCCGATCATGGCCTGCAACTCACTAACGCCGTACAAACACTTTACACCCGTATGATCGTTATTTCTATTCACCTCGAAGGATAATTCCTTTTTACAGCCGACCTTTTCCATTTCAATTTTATACCTTTGCACCGGTTAGTAATACCCTTTTTCAACGCATAGGTTTTTACCTTTTTAAAAAATAAGATAAAACAACTTACGGTATTAAACTTTAATCTTGACTGGTAATGAAAGAAGCATACATAGTAGATGGTATCCGTACTCCAATTGGTAATTTCAGAGGAGCCTTATCTGGCATCCGCACTGATGATCTTGCAGCCCTGGTAATCCGTAAACTGGTGGAAAGAAACCCCGCTGTTCCTGATAGCGCAATTGACGATGTTATTTTTGGTTGCGCCAACCAGGCCGGTGAGGATAACCGTAATGTAGCAAGGATGGCATTATTGCTGGCAGGCGTTCCCTGGAGTGTTCCCGGCGAAACTGTAAACAGGCTTTGCGCTTCAGGTATGTCGGCAGTGATACATGCAGCCAGGGCGATCAGGAATAACGATGGTGATATTTTTCTGGCTGGAGGTGTTGAAAACATGACCCGTGGCCCCTGGGTAATATCCAAAACTTCTCAGCCCTTTGGACAGGATGCCCAGATGCACGACTCCAGTTTTGGCTGGAGATTCATTAATCCTAAAATGCATGAACTATACGGAACTGATTCCATGGGTGTAACTGCCGAAAACCTGGCTCAGATTCACAATATCAGCAGGGAAGATCAGGATCTGTTTGCCTACAATTCTCAGATGAAAGCAGCCTTAGCCCAGCAATCAGGTCGACTGGCAGAAGAGATAACTCCGGTTGAGTTTGCCCAGAAGAAGGGTGAGCCAACTATTGTGTCTAAAGATGAATTCTTAAAACCAACTACTACAGTAGAAAAACTGGGACAGCTAAAACCTTCTTTCATCAAAACCGGTACTGTTACAGCAGGTAATGCATCCGGATTAAATGATGGCGCGGCTGCTATGCTTCTGCTTTCTGGGGAAGCTTTAAAAACATATAACGTTACCCCAAAAGCCAGAATCGTTAGTTCGGCTGTAACCGGCGTTGAACCTCGCATAATGGGAATCGGCCCTGTAACCGCCACAAAAAAAGCTTTGAGCAAAGCAGGCCTGACATTAAACGATATAGACATTTTTGAGCTTAACGAAGCCTTCGCAGCGCAAAGCCTGGCCTGCATACGCGAACTGGGTCTTGCTGATAATGATCCCCGCATTAATCCTAATGGCGGAGCGATTGCTATCGGGCATCCTTTAGGTATGTCAGGCGCTCGAATCATCTATTCAGCAGCTTTGGAACTACAAAAGACCGGGAAACGCTATGCACTGGCTACAATGTGTGTTGGGCTTGGTCAAGGTTATGCAGTGATTATTGAGCGGGTTTAGGGATTATAAGACATTCCTACTAACTGAAAAAAGTTGTGCCATTTCTTCATAGAAATGGCACAATTAAATAACGTCATACTGCAGAAACTATCTGGCTATTACAAGTTTTGAAGAGATGAGACCACCCTCTGTTAGCAGTTCAACAAAATAAATACCATCCGAAAACCCGCTACAATTAATTGTTTCAACCTTTGCATTAACTGAGGGCGTTTGTGTCATAACTTCCCGGCCTTCAGCATCAAGCAGTCTGATCTTTGTTGCACGCACACCACTCAGGTCAATATTCACTACATCACTTGCCGGATTTGGATAAATAAGAATGTTATTGTTTGCAGAAATTTCATTGACACCTGCCACTACCGAGCTATCAGGCATAATGCCCACAATAACAGTCTGCTGGTCGTTAAATGTTTCATTACCCGGCGCCAGGTTCTCTACAATATAGTAACCGTCGCCATAAGCGCCCCAACCCCAGTTGAAATGGAAACGATTGTAAGTAATATAGCCATCCGTCACAAAACAATGTCCGCCACCCGGGCCATAACCTGAGTATATTACCGGCCTCTTCGCATTCAATTCATCCTTGAGCATATGAACCCAATCTGAATCGGAGTAACTATTTCTCAGCAATCCCTGCAATGATGATTTATAACTGAAATAGGTAGGTAATGCATATTGGGCACAATTCAATATCGGGCTCATAGCCGAGACTACAAAAGCGCCGCTACCGGCAACGCCATAAGACATATTTACACTCACCCCGGCATGGTACATCAGGGTACCAACTGCTACATTATTATATCCCACCAGCATCGGCATTGAATCCCAATGATAAGTAGTATGTCCGAAATCAGCGCTGAGCACCCCGAAAGAACCATCTGAATAAGAATTAGAACCAACACCCTTTTTAGGCCAGTTCCAGTACTTCATTACTTGTGCCATAGCAGTAGCTACGCATCCGGTTACGGCATTTGCCGAAGCTGCATAATCATAAGGGCACATGAAATTATAATAGGGCTCCTGGTTCCACATAGTTTTCATCAAAGGATATACAACGGATGCAGTTGTGGTTTTAGCCAATGTATTTGATGATGTTACCTGCAGATCATTCCATTTCTGCCTCACAACCTGGTTACCGGAGATATTATTTGCAATAACATAATTGATCTGATTCTTGTAATTCTCTAACCAGGATTTTATATTATCAGGTAAATAATCTGCCCTTAAAGATGATTCTGTTGAAAATGCAAGTACTGGTTCAACATTGTCATCACCCGAAATGATCACAAACCCATTTGCACCTGTATTGAAAACATAAAAGTCGGTAACAGTTGCTGAAGCTAATTGAGCGGTTGCAGCCCACACCATTGAAAGACCTGAATTATCAATGGCAACACCCTCTGTTTTGCAAAAATTTGATGCGATAACTTTGGCGGTTTTTTCATCAACAGACTTTGCAGCACACAACTGAAAAGACAGAACAAATAGCACTAATCCTGAAAATATCCTCACCTTTAAATAATTTTTGTGCGCAAATATATGGAAAGGAAATCAACTAAAGTCATTAAATTGTTATTCCATAACTGCAATTTTCAAATAATAATTACCGGAGAATTCGGTATTAATATCTGAAAAAAATCTCCGTAGCGCCAAAACCATATTTACCACTCCATTCATTCCTGAAACGGCCTACTTCTTTGGTTTGCTTAAGGATGGCATGCACCTCTTCGCGCAGATGCCCTTTACCCAAACCATGTATTACTATCATGCGCTCCTGATGATGCACTATAGCCAGTTGCAGGTAATGCATGAACGTCTCGATCTGTATGCGCACAATCTCAACATTTGAAAGCCCTTTTTTATCAGGCATCAACTGCTCAATATGAAGGTCAACTTCATATTTTGCTGCTTCGATATTCTTTTTGGTAACCAGCGGAAACCCCTGTGCTTTATTTTGAGGTTCATAAACCGGTGGTAACTCTTTCTTCTTCTTTGGAACAAAATCCTCAATCAGCAAATAACTGAAGGTAGCTTCCCCGTTTTGCTGCAACTGACTGATGTGCTCAAAAAGTTTGGATGGCCTGATGCGCACTATCCCATCCTCAATTCCCATTTTGTCATTTGACGTATCAGCCAACTGCCAGTGAAACCTTGGCTGGTCTCCCATGTCCTGATAACTGATACTGTGCAGGTAAATATTTCCAAATGGATGTAAAGTTCCCTCATGTCTGAATTCGCTTTTGTTGGCGAGTTGAACATCATACACGAATTTTACCGGAACAGGCATTTCATTGAGCAGGTATACTTTAAGTACATCTACCACCTCTTCCATCTCATCTATTTTATACACCGGCATAAAAGAGAGGTAAGCCCCCTTGGCAAGACGCTGTTGGCGCTCCTTTATTTTTTCAATCGGCAGTTGCTCTGGCAATGATGTTTTCTTCTTCCTGTTTTTATCTGTAAACCACTTGAGATAAGGGTGATCTATATCGTCCAGATGCACGGGAAAAGAAACTCCGCTCACTTCCACCTCCAGCATCTGCTGATTGATGAATGCAGTTACATGACCTTCCTCTCCGGTCCGCTTCAATAATATCAGGTCACCTATCGAAAATTTCATCGCTGAATATTTATTGCTGAATAACAAATTTCGCATCAGCAATGTTGTTTTTATCCTTTCTTACAAAGATCAATTTATTTACCCGGCTAACTCCGACTCCAAAAAAGCAATCATTTGCCTCACAGCCTTACCCCTATGGCTTAGCTCATTTTTAATGCTCAAAGGCAATTCGCCAAAGGTTTTATCATACCCTGCCGGAATAAATACAGGATCATATCCAAAACCTTCTTCACCGATCTTCTCCTTTATTAGCACGCCATCGCATATACCCTCAAAATAATAAACCTCGCCTCCCCAGATAAGACAGATAACAGCCTTGTAAAACGCGCTTCTGTCCTCCGAATGTTCCAGTTCCTTCAGAACTTTCTGCAGGTTTTTTTCATCATTCCGCTCACCTGAATAATGAGCGCTATCAACACCCGGCGCACCGTTTAGTGAATTTACGCATAAACCGCTGTCATCGGCAAAAACATTTTTTCCGCAGAACTGATAAATAGCCGAAGCCTTGGCTAATGCATTCTCCTCGAAGGTATGGAAAGGCTCTGCTATTTCATCAGTAAACCCAATATCATTCAGCGACAGCAATTCAATGCTTTCTATCAAAGATCTGATCTCCCTTATTTTCCCGGTATTGTTTGAAGCGATTACTAATTGCTGCATGATGCAAATTTACTACTCCTTTTCACTAAAAACCCCGGCCTGAAAGACCGGGGTTGCTAAATTTTATCACAAATATTACTATTTCCATTTCTTGCTCACAAACCTGTCGCTCACCACCAGTTCTTTGCTGCCCGGTGTGTATTTGTAAAACCCTTCGCCCGATTTTACACCAAGGTAGCCTGCCTGTACCATATTGGCCAGCAAGGTAGCCGGAGCATATTTCTGATTACCAAAGCCCATGTGCAACACATGCATGATAGAGTAGCAGGTATCCAGACCAATAAAGTCAGCAAGTTGCAATGGTCCCATCGGATGAGCCATACCCAGCTTCATAATGGTATCAATTTCTTCAATGCCGGCAACACCTTCCTGCAAAGCCAGAACAGCCTCATTGATTAAAGGCATAAGAATACGGTTAGAAATGAAACCAGGATAGTCATTAACTACACAAGGAACTTTTCCTAACTGCTCAGATAATTTTACAATAGCCTCTGTTACTACTCTGTCTGTACCATAGCCGTTAATGATCTCCACCAGTCTCATAACCGGTACCGGATTCATGAAATGCATACCGATCACTTTTCCCGGACGTTTGGTAACTGAGGCAATGCGTGTCAGCGAGATAGAAGATGTATTGGATGCAAGGATACAATGCGGAGGACAATGCTCATCAAGCTGGCGGAATATATTCAGCTTCAACTCAATGTTTTCTGTTGCAGCCTCAACTACAAGATCCGCATCAGCCACAGCTTCAGCCATTTCGGTATAGGTAGTAATCCTGCCCATTGCTGCCTGCTTTGCTTCTTCGCTCAGAGATCCTTTAGTTACCTGGCGATCCATGTTTTTACCAATTGTTGCTATGGCTTTATTCAATGCAACCTGGTTAATATCCATCATGTGCACTGTGAATCCACACTGTGCGAAAACGTGACTGATACCATTTCCCATAGTACCTGAGCCAATAATTGTTATTGTTTTTAAGTCCTGGGACATAGCGCTGTTTTCTTTTTTTATCGACACTGTTTCTACTTCCAAAGTCATAAATGTAAATTTTGTGGCGCAAAGTTACACATTACATTCAGCATCGTCAAAAAAGGAAACATAACTTTAGTAATGTTGCTCAAAATAAAATGCACTCTATGAAAGAGCACTTTGTCTTTTTTAACCAATACAATCAGTGAATGTCCTGATATCAAGCGCATTTATATCAGAAATGATCGTAATTCAGGCGATTTTAAGACCTGTTTTGCAAAGTTCTGATTCAAATCAATATTCCATTATTCTATATAAATATTCTGGCATTGTTTTTGTTTGTATTTTGCTACCGAAAACTGCGACTTCTATGGCAAAAAAAAGTGCTATCAATTGGTTTGAAATACCCGTTAACGATTTTGACCGGGCCAAAAAATTTTATGAAACACTTTTCGATTTCACTATGAAAGAACAGACATGGGGAAATACCCGTATAGGTTATTTAGAATGGGACAGGGAAGAAGACGGTCGTGGAGGCTCTATTGTTTATGATCCTGAGTACTACACGCCATCTACTCATGGCCCGCTGATATACCTGAATTGCGAACCCAGAATTCAGAAGGTGATTGACAAAGTGATACCTGCAGGTGGAAAAATACTGCAGAATAAAACAATAGTTGCCGCAACTTTCGACCTCGGCTATTGGGCATTGATACTGGATACCGAGGGAAACAGGATTGCATTGCATGCGCTGGAGTAGCTTAATCTGCCATTCGCATTTTTAATTAAAAATAATTTTTTCAACCTGCTTTTAAAATTTAATCACCGGTTTGAAATTCCTGATTATCGGCCTGGGCAATATTGGCGCTGAATATGACTCAACCCGCCATAATATTGGCTTCGAGGTTGCAGATACATTTGTAATAAAACATGGTGGCACTTACACCCTGGACAGGCATGCCTTTATGGCGCAGGTAAAATGGAAAGGCAAGACTTTTATAGTCATTAAGCCTACCACATTTATGAACCTTAGCGGCAAGGCGGTAAAGTACTGGATGGACAAGGAAAAAATACCCATGGAAAACATGCTGGTTTTAGTAGATGAACTGGCCTTGCCATTGGGCACCATCCGCCTGCGCGGATCAGGTGGCAGTGCAGGCCATAACGGACTTAAAAGCATTGAACAGACATTACTGACCGATAAATACCAACGCCTCCGTTTCGGCATAGGCAGCGATTTCCCAAAAGGCATGCAGGTTCAATTCGTACTGGGCAAATGGAAACCCAGCGAAGTACCGATGGTAAAAGACATGCTGCTGAAAAGTGTAGATGCTATTGAGTGCTTCGCCACCCAGGGCTTAGGCAAAGCTATGACGGAGTTTAATAAGTAGTCATTTTAAACCATTTTGTATAAAAAAAGCAGAAAACCGTTTTACCAGTTTTCTGCTTTCTAATCAATATTATTTTCCAAATTGAGAATTCATAAAGTTACAGGCCCAGTAAAAGGCCTGCCGCCGAAAACATATTCTCCTGCTAAGCCCCGGAACAAGGTCCCGATTTTTCATCGGGAGGGGTTCAGGGGTTAATCCGTTTTATGAAACGCATACCTGTAATCCGTAGGCGGAACAAAGGTCTCTTTGATAGTCCTTGCACTCAGCCAGCGATACAGGTTCAGTATTGATCCTGCCTTATCATTGGTACCCGAAGCGCGGGCGCCACCAAATGGCTGCTGTCCCACTACTGCGCCTGTAGGCTTATCGTTGATATAGAAGTTGCCTGCACTGTTCACCAATGCCTTGGTCATATACTCAATGGCATGCCTGTCTTGTGCAAATATGGCACCGGTCAGCGCATAGGGCGATGTATTATCCAGCACTTCAAGTTCCTGTATCCAGTTATCCGCCTCATATACATAGATGCTAAGCACCGGCCCGAATATCTCCTCACACATAGAAGCGTAAGAAGGATCGGTTGTTTCAATAACTGTTGGCTCAACAAAATACCCTTTCGATTTATCGCATTTACCACCTGCTAATATCGAAGCTGCGCCATTGCTGTCCTTTACATTATCAATGTATCGCACTATGTTGTCAAACGAAGCTTCATCTATTACCGCATTTATAAAGTTGGTGAAGTCATCTACTATACCCATTTTCATGGTCTTCAATTCCTTAACCAGTTTTTCTTTAATTTCAGTGGCCAGGTTGGCTGGCAGATATGCCCTTGATGCAGCCGAACATTTCTGTCCCTGGTATTCAAACGCGCCCCTTGCAAGACCGGCAACAACTGCATCAACATTGGCTGTAGGGTGCACAAACACGAAGTCTTTTCCTCCAGTTTCGCCTACAATGCGTGGGTACGATTTATACCTTGCTATATTGTTGCCTATGCTCTTCCACATGTTCTGAAAAACCCCGGTAGAGCCGGTAAAATGCACCCCTGCAAAATATGGATGTGCATAGCATATCTCACCCAGTACAGGGCCCGAAGGATAGATCAGGTTGATTACGCCATCCGGCAAACCTGCTTCCATAAGTATCTCCATAAATACACTGGCTGAGTATACCTGCGTATTTGCCGGCTTCCATACTACTACATTGCCACACATAGCCGGTGCAGTAGGCAGGTTCCCGCCAATAGCTGTAAAGTTGAACGGCGTAACAGCAAGCACAAACCCTTCCAGAGGTCTGTACTCCATACGGTTGTTCATGCCTTGCGACGACAACGGCTGCTGCTTATAGATCTGGCTAAGAAAATGCACATTGAACCGGAGAAAATCTATCAATTCGCAAGAGCTGTCTATCTCAGCCTGAAACGCATTCTTACTCTGGCCCAGCATAGTAGCGGCATTCATCCTGAAGCGGTACTTGGTAGCCAGCAGATCTGCCGCCTTCAGAAAAATTGTTGCGCGGTGTTCCCAGCTCATGGAAGCCCATGTTTCGCGAACTGATAATGCTGCATCTATGGCATCATGAATATTCTCCTCATTAGATGGATAAAAATGGCCCAGCAAATGTCCTTTTTCATGTGGTGGCCTGATTTCCTTTTTTGCTTCACCACGCACTTCCCTACCGTCAATATACATCGGTATGTCCCTTACCTGTCCTTTCAGCTCAGCTAATGCCGCCTGTAATGCTTTTCTTTCCGGACTGTTTGGTGCATAATTGAGCACCGGCTCGTTCTTTGGTTCTGCAAAATCAAAATATGCGTTATTCATTAATTTTGTATTTGAAGTTTGTTATTGGATATTTTTAAATTGAGCCGCGAAGTTAGGCTTTTAACCCGATTGGTTTGATGCTTTTGATCAGCAATGTTTTCATAAATGAGTTCTGTAAAGAATATTTTGATTCCTTTGAACTGATACAATAATGCCTGGTAATGTATCTGAATTTTGCAGCTACTTACACCCTCACCAATTCATGCTTTATGGCAAAGAGTACCAACCCTATCTTGGATTTGATATTGAATTTCGCAAATAAGGATTCCCGGTATCCATCCACCGTTCTGCGACTCACATTCATGATCTCCGATATCCGCTCATAGGTATATTCTTCCTGGCTGCATACCAACTGCAGAAACATCATCTCCCGCTCCGACATCTGCTCATGAATCTTCCGTTCTATCTCATTATTTTCAATTTCCGAGGTCAGCGCCATCTGCAATAATTCACTGTGATAATACCCAGAGATAACTACATCCGTTATCGCTTTTTTCAGTAGTTCTGCGCTGCAGCTTTTCGGCAGGTAGCCCCTTATTCCCAGCCTGAATAATTCAATTATTGTCTTTTCATCCGACTCCAGGGTGAGAATCAGTACTTTCAAACCCGGTCTGTTTTTCCTCAGCCAGCGCATCGTCTCCAGTCCATCCATTTCCGGCATATTCAGATCTACTATAGCCAGGTCAGGCGCTTTCATTCGGGGCAATGCTTTTGTAAACTCCAGCCCATTATCAAATTCTGCAACAACCTTGTAATTACCTATTACCTCAATAAGCGATTTGATGCCACTGCGTACAACAATATGATCATCAACAAGTACAATTGAAATTTGGTCCGACATTTTGATTATATAGTTTCCAATGTAAATGTAGTGCCTTTACCTATAATACTATTAATATTACAGATCAATTTTGCCAATTCAGCCCTGCGCACCATGTTTTTAAGACCCGATCCTTTGGCTACACGCAAAATTTCCGGATAATCAAAACCCTTTCCTTCATCTTTCACCTGTAGTTTGAATGTATCCGTTCCTTTCAGGCTGATTGTAATAAACTTGCCACCGGCATGTTTCAATATGTTATTCAGTATTTCCTGAAAAATGCGGAACGCAATCACCTTCTGATCCTTGGTTAGCGCTGGTTCACTATCATATGTCCAGTTCACTTCAAACTTATTCAACTGCCGAAGCCGCTCCACCTCCGCGGTGATGGTATTGATCAATCCCTGACTCTCGAATAAGTCACTATTAAGGCTCTTCCCCAGTCGCCTGACCTCCTTTATGGTTTCGCCAAGAGTAGTACCTATGGTTTCAATTAAAGGGCCTCCATCAGGATTCAGGAACTTGTGCTGCTCCAGTTGCATGTGCATCACCGTTAGCAGTTGTCCTATATTATCATGCAACTCCCTGCCAATGTTCACCAGTACCTGTTCCTGAACCTCATATTGCACCTTCCTCAACTCCTTTTCATAATCAATCTGCATCTGCACCATCTTCATTTCCTGTTGCTGATTCCTTCGGTTTGAAATGAACATAGTAATGATTACACCCGCTAAGAGAAGAAGGATCAATAATGTAGTAACTATTATGGTTACTCCTACGTCATTTGCAATCATATGAAAATCGTATCAAGAATAAATCATTTTTTTTGCCCTAAAAGAATAAAACTTACTCCACTACTGAGTGTAGCTCATGATGGTATTGGTCACCTGCCCTGGTTGGTTAAGGCGGTTACTTTAACTAATGAGCTATTGCAGAATGAGTTGTTTTACAGCAATATAGCGGCCCATCAAGGCTTTGATATGGCTGACACCACTCCTGATAAAATAGCGGAACTGATCAGGAATACATACCTCAAAATGTTTGTTCACACCTATTATGCCTCTGATAAGATGCTCCCTATTGATGGCTTTGACGACCATAATAACCCCGGCATAATTCACCTTAACCTTTGGACTATAAACCGGTCAATTGCCAGCCTGTGCAACTCCCTGATTCATGCATGTATTCATGCAGTGAACTACTACAATGATATATATAGTTTTGGTCACGGCGACAGGCAATTATCAGGTAAAGAAAATACCGCACCCTGCCGGATTGGCGCTCTTGCTCAATGCATGTTATCGGTCGAAGCCCCCATATTTTCACCATGGGAACATGACCCTAACCAGCCACTGTCTGCATCCGGTATATACAGTCCGGAAGCAGTAAATGATTTCACCCAATCCATGTGGATCTGTTGTTAATTTTACTGATTTAGGAACGTTGATGAAATAAGTTCCACCATATTGCGAAGTTATATTTCTTTTATTAACCGCCATAGCTTTAGCGAAGGCATGTTATTAACTGCCATAGCTTTAGCAAAGGCATGTTTTGTGAGGCATGCCCGCAAGGGCACGAGCGCAGCTCTATCTGCGAATAATGAATTATTTTAAGACTTTTACAACGAAATAAAAATGGAATAGAACAAGTAAGATGGTGGGAGTTATTTCATTCGTTCCTTATCATATACCGATAGTTATTTTATTTCTGGCTTACCCTATTTATAATTTACATATTCTGAAATAATGCATTATACGGCCTGTCTGTACACTAATTATTATCAAACCATTAATTTTGGAAATACCAGTGAAGATTCAAATCAGGTATTCCCTTTTGTAACCCCGTATTTGTTCATTATTTACTACTTAGGCAAATAGTTTTATGGAATTCTGTAATTATCTGATCTAATATGCAGTTTGCATATTGTAAATTGCAACTAAAAGTCATAAAAAAACAGGTTGCCGATTTCAAACAGCCATATCAATCTGAGCGATGAAGAATTGCTGCAGCGCTTCAAAACCACTGGCGACAACCAATGGTTGGGCTACCTGATGCAACGATACACCACGCTTCTGCTGGGTGTGGCGCTCAAATACCTCAAAGGCAAGCAGCTTGCCGAAGATGCGGTACAACAGGTATTTATCAAAGTACTCACTCATTTGCCCAAAGAGGAAATCCTGAATTTTAAAGGATGGCTGTATATACTCATGCGCAACCATTGCCTGCAGCAACTCAGGGATAAAACCTACTTTGCCGATGAAACTGCACTCATGTCGGTATCACAACCTGAAACTGATAATGAAGAAATAAAATGGCAGGAACATACGGTGCAGCAGATGATAGAAGCTATTGAACTACTTAATGAGGAACAAAAGATTTCAGTAACGCTGTTTTATTTGAAGAAATTAAGCTACGAACAGATTATAGCCCAAACAGGCTTTACCTTTATGCAGGTAAAAAGCTATATCCAGAATGGAAAACGCAACCTTAAAGCAATTTTGATTAAGAAAATAGGCAACATGCATTCATGACCGAACCAAACAACATATTGCCCACTGATAGCGAAAAGGATAAACAATTATCTGAAGCAACATTAATGCGTTACCTGGAAGGAAAACTATCTCCGGCCGAACAGCATGAGGTAGAGCAATGGCTGGCAACTGATGGCATGGAAAGCGATGCGCTGGAAGGACTGCACAGCTTAAAACCTGAGGAAACGCGCCATTCGGTTAGCAGACTGAACCACCAGCTCAGAACTACCATACTGAGCAAAAAACGCAAACGCAGAAAACTCAAAACCGACTACAATACCATCATCGCAATAGCGGTTATTCTGCTACTCGCCATTATTGCCTATATTGTGATACGAAAATCGGTCTGAAGTAAACAACCTCATTTTTGTTTTTCATTATTTTGCTAAATTTGGCTATAACTATCCGTCGGCTATCGCAGGCGAAAAAACAATCAGTACTCAGGCGATGAAACAACTGCTTTTATTTATAACCCTTCTTTCTGTATCCACTGCATCATTCGCCCAGGCTGATAGCATTTATGTCTGGAATAAATGGTGCTCCAGAAAAGACACCCTTTTACTGTTCAACTCCGGAAATAACATAATACAGATATACAGTCGAACACTAAAGCCCGCCGACTTCAAAGTAAAAAGCCTGGATAAAAGCCTGCGTATAGGCCTGCCCGAAATAAAAGGCGATACCATGAATCTTATGGCCATGCCATTCCCTGAAAAGGGAAAGATCATGAGGTTGGCTATACTCAGTAAGAAAACCTCAAAAACACTCCGCACCGTACAATTCACCAGCGATTCTATTCCCATGCTCATGGCAAAAGTGGGCAATATACAATCAGGTGAGGCCAACAGAAAGGATATACTTGCCCAAACCGTGCTCAAACTGTATTTCCCGAAATCATTGTACAGCTACCCTTACAGCATACAGCAGTATACTTTTAAAGTCACTACCCCCAAAGGCTCCGCAACATTTACAAATAAGGGTATATTCCTTACCAAGGAAGTGCTGCAGGAAATCAATAACGCCCCTGTCGGCACAACCGTCGAATTTGTCAACATCAAAGCTACCTGCCCCGACTGCGCCACCCGCAATGTGCAGGATATAAAGCTGAAGATTAAATAACCCCCTTATTATCAGGGTTGGAAAACATGTTTAATTATACGTTAAGCATATTAAATTATTTTTCAGATAAGAGATTTTACCATAATTTTGCGGCACTAAATCGTAACCTTATGCAAATGTGTACCAATGCTACACTACCGGCCTTATTAGCCCGTTTTTCCAGTTTTAAAACTATCAAAAGAAATTTGTTCCTATTTGCCCTACTGTTTTTAAGTTCAGTTGCAGGTGCACAAACCATCTATTATGTAAATAAAGCCATTGGCAATGACGCCAACCCGGGCGGAAGCTGGGCTACAGCATTTAAAAATGTTCCCAGGGCAATTGCAGCGGCAAATGTTAGTGCCGCTGCAGAGGTGGACATTTGGATTACTGGCGGCGATTACACCCCCATTGACGGAATAGCTGTTTTACCAACCGACCACAACGACACTTCATTTACTTTCTACCGGGGCGATGGTATTGGTAAAGCATTAAAAATTTATGGTGGTTTCAGAGGCAATGAAACCTCTCTTGCAGGACGTGACACCTTGCACCCTACTTACCTCGATGGCGGTTACGGATCCGGCAATTCTTATCATGTGGTAGTCATTGCCGGCCTGTCAGCAACGGCTGATAGTCTTGTGCTCGACGGCCTGACCATTGAGAATGGCTACGCCGGGGGCACAGGTGCTAAATCTTATAATAGCATTTCAATAGACCAGTACCGGGGTGGAGGAATCGTAATGATTGCGAACGGGTCTCAGAAATTTTCAATGCGAAACTGTAAAATCACTTCAAACTCTTCTCATGGGGCCGACGTAGGTAGCTGTAGCGGTACTACTGGAAGCCCTTCATACGGAGGAGGAATATACATGTTCACTTCGCATGGGATAATAACCCGGTGCACTATATCCGGGAACAATGTTTATGGAGGGTATGGAGAGGCCCCATTGAGCGGGTATTGTGGCACACCACCTGCTACCGGGGGCGCTGCTTATGGTGCCGGGCTCTACCTTGAGTACTCAGACATTGCGATAATCAATTGCAACTTTACCTTCAACCACAGCAAGGGTGGAAATGCCTATTCCCCATGGGGGGAAACAGGTGGAAATTCATATGGCGGTGGTATTTTTGCGTTGAACTGCAATCCTACAATCACAAGCGATTTCTTTTACAGTAACATATCTGACAGAGGCGTAAATTATTATACAGCAACAAACAATGACATAGGTGAAGGCGGCGATATTAGTTTGATGGGTGCGAATCCGACTATTACTACATGTACTTTCGACTCAAGTGGAAGCATGAACGGCGGTAGCATCGGGGCTGAAAATTCTAATCCAGTTATCAGCAACTGTACTTTTACCCTCGAAAGCTCAACGAACGGAGGCGTAATCTATTATCATAATTCAAACGGGACGCTTTCCAATTCCACACTTAACGGCAACAGCAGTGGTTCAAATGGCGGTGCTATTAAGGTTACAGGTTATTCTATGCCGGTGGTTTCAAATTGTACCATTAGCCACAATTATTCAGGCTCAAATGGTGGCGCCATTGATTGCGACAGCAGTTCAGCGGCAACGTTCAATACCTGTACTATCAATTACAACAACGCACAATTTGGTGGCGGTGTAAGTAATGAAGGCACCTGTTCCCCAATGTATAGAAATTGTACTTTTACTGGTAATATGACCCCTTTCGATTACGTGAAATATGGTGGTGGGGCATACAACAATGGTTGCACCCCGGTTTTCAGGAGTTGTACCTTTACAAATGACTCATCTGGCCAGGGTGGTGGTATGTACAATATCGGTTGCTATGTACAAATTGACAGTTGTACATTTACAAGCAATGTGGCCGCTTATACCGGCGGTTTTAACGGCGGTGGGGGTGCCATTTATCAGCAGGATAACCTGCTTAAACCCAATCATTGCAAATTCTTTTCCAACATCTCCGGATTCGGGCCAAATCACGAAGGTGGTGCGATATACATGACCGGTGGATCCTCGGCAATACTTTCCATTTACAATTCGGTTTTTGCATACAATTCAGCGCCCAATGGCTATGGCGGGGCTATAAGTGTAAATATGGGAGCTACCAACCAGGATACGCTGATCGGTAATATCTTCATGTACAACAAATCCGTTTATGGCGGCGCACTGAAACTGGATCTGGGGCAGCATTACGTTTACAACAATACCTTTTATAAAGATACCGCTTCCACAACCGGAGGTGCCATTGCATATTCAGGCAGCGGCGGCAATTATAAAGTTGCCAACAATGTTTTTTACAACAATTATGGTGCGTTGCCAACTACTGATACAGGTATGGTTTTTGGCGCAAGTGGCACTTATTTTTATGCCAGTAACCTCTATAGTGCTACTAATCCATTGTTTACCAATGCTGCAAACCCTGTCGGTGCAGATGGTATCTGGGGTACTTATGATGATGGTCTTAAACTCCAGGCATGTAGCCCTGGCGTAAACACCGGTAATAGTGCGTATGTAGTAACTGGTGAAACTGCAGACATCTCGGGTACAACCAGAATTCTTTATGCCTCAGTAGATATTGGCGCTTACGAAAACACACTTGTTGCACCTATTACCGGGCCCACCACTGTATGTGTTGGCAGCATTATTATCCTGGCCGATACTGCCACCTCGGGAACCTGGAGCAGCAGTAATACTGCCATTGCCACAGTTTCTTCCACCGGGCATGTTACAGGAATATCTCAGGGAGTGGTAACGATCTCATATACCAAGTCGCTTGGCTGCACTACGGGCTCGGCAACTTATACGGTCACTGTTCAGCGCCCTGCTGCAGTTATCAATGGCTCACATAGTGTTTGCATGGGTAGCACCACTGCACTCACAGATACTACTATAGGTGGCACTTGGACCAGCAGCAACCCTGCTGTTGCAACCATAGGCAGTACCGGGGTTGTTACCGGCTTGACTCAGGGCTCAGCTACCATGACCTACGCTGTCACAAATGCATGTGGCACCTCCAGCAAAACTTTCCTCATTACTGTTTTCAGACCGGCAGCTATAATTTTAGGCACAGATACAATTTGTGTAGGTTCAACAGTTACATTGACCGACTCCACTACCGGAGGAACATGGAGCAGCGGCACACCTGCCGTAGCCTCAATAAGCACATCTGGTGTTGTCAGTGGCCTGGCATTCGGCAACACGGTTATCACCTATTCTGTTTCCAACTTCTGCGGTGTTAGTTCAGCTACCCTGAATGTAACTGTTCTGGCCCCTGTAGCCCCAATTACCGGACCTACCAATATTTGTGTGGGAACCTTCGCTACCCTGCTTGATGCTATTTCGGATGGCACATGGAGCAGCAGTGATGTTACTATAGCTACTGTTGATCCTTCAGGAAATATTGCCGGCCTTGCTACTGGCTTATGCCTCATTACCTATTCTGTTTCCAATATGTGCAGCACCTCATTTGACACCCTGTTACTTAATGTAGAACAGCCTGCAGTTCCTGTTTCCGGCCTTTTATATGTGTGCCAGGGCAGCACAACAACAATGGCGGATCTTACCCCCGGTGGCGTTTGGAGCAGCTCTGCACCTGCCGTGGCAACAGTAGATGCTCTTGGCGTGGTAACAGGTGTAAGTATTGGTACTTCAACAATATCCTACAATGTTTCCAATTCCTGCGGCCCGTCTTATGGAACCCTTGATATTACTGTTCAGGAACCATCCCAACCTATTTCAGGACCCGATGGCGTTTGTGTAGGATTAGTGTCTTTATTTACCGATACCGCCCCCGATGGCACCTGGCTAAGCAGTGATGTTTCTGTTGCCTATGTTGATGCGTTTGGAAATGTTACGGGTATGACTACCGGATTTGCAACACTTTATTACCAGATTACCAATTCCTGTGGTACCACATCAGCTAATAAAGTTATTGAGGTAGATCCGCTACCATTACCCATTAATGGCGCTAAGTACACTATGTGTGTAGGCGATTCATTAACCTTTACAGAAGCCATTCCGGGCGGTACCTGGAGCGTAGATAATTCCACAATTGGCTCAGTTAACAATGGAGTAGTGACCGGGCTATCTGCCGGCTTATTAACCATTTCCTACACCCTTACAAATTATTGTGGAACCAATAGCGCCTTACTCACCATCACGGTTTTCAGTACTGAAGCCTGCGATTCTATCAGTGGCATTAAAACCCAAACCGCTAATTCCAATATCAGGGTATATCCAAATCCTGCCTTTAATACTGTGCATATTAATGCTCCGTTTGCAATTAAAGCCGGTTTAAATAGCGCCGATGGCAAGGTGATCATTAAGCCGGCAACAGCAAATGATCTGGATCTGTCGGGTCTGCCATCCGGCATTTATTTCCTGACCATCTACGATGAAAATGGATTGAGAATTAAGGAAGATAAGATCACTAAATTAGGTGACTAGAATTATAATATCTCAGTATTCCAAACAATAAACCCCGGTGAATAGCCGGGGTTTGTTGTTTGCTTGCTTTATGGTATCAGTATTTCCGGTCAATGACATAGTTCACCAGTTCGGCCATAGCCTGCCGCGCCGGCGAATCAGGATAGCTGTTGAGTATAGTCATGGCTTCATCCTTATAGGCATTCATTTTTACTTTGGCATAATCTATACCGCCCGATTTTTGCACCAGGTCTATTACTTCATTTACCTTGGCTCGGTCGGTACTGTTATTCTTTATGATGTAGATGATTTTCTTTTTGGTAGCCTTATCCGCATTCTGAAGTGTGTAAATGAGCGGCAGTGTCATTTTCTTCTCCTTAATATCTATGCCTGTTGGTTTGCCTATATTATCCTGGCCATAGTCAAACAGATCATCTTTTATCTGAAAGGCTATACCCACTTTTTCTCCAAACAACCTGAAACGCTCTGTAACCGCATCATCGGCTGTTGCCGAGAATGCGCCTGCCGCACAGGCCGACGACAACAGTGATGCTGTTTTCGCCCTGATAATATCAAAATATACCTCCTCGTCTATATCCAGCTTCCTGGCTTTTTCCATTTGCAGCAATTCACCTTCACTCATTTCCTTTACTGCACGCGAGGTTATCTGAAGTATTTTGTAATCCCCATTATCAATAGATAACAATAACCCTTTCGATAACAGGTAATCGCCAACCAGCACCGCGATCTTATTTTTCCATAAAGCGTTGATGGAGAAAAAATCTCTCCGCTTCATCGAGTTATCAACCACATCATCATGTACCAGTGTTGCAGTATGCAGTAATTCTATTAAAGACGCGGCCCTGTAAGTAACATCATTTATTTCACCTGCTATCTTAGCCGACAGAAAAACAAACATTGGTCTCATTTGTTTCCCCTTACGTTTTATAATAAACCGCATGATCCGGTCCAGCAGATGATTGGTGCTTTTTACACTTTCGGTAAATTTCTTTTCAAACAGCGATAATTCCGTTCCTATTACTTTATGTACAAGTTCCATTTAAAATACCGGTGCTTATTTTTATGTAAAAGTCGAAATTAGAATTCTATTCTCGCAATTTTTTTTATTTACCCCCTGATTTAATTCCCATCCTGTAAAATTACAGCCTCCGTTTCTTGCTGCATCCTGCTGATATTTGAGAATTTGAAGTATAATCTGCATTAAAGTCGCTTATAATTATTAATGCTCAACCAGTTATCCCCGATAAGCTGCGAAGTACAATAAAATGGTAAAATAACTGTTTAATTTATGTGGCCGTTTGTTTTTTGAGTGGCTCATGTATACCTTTGTTTACGTATTTTTACATTATACATAAATATCAGATATCAATACCAGAATCATGTTCCATAAGAAGTATTTATTACTTACCGGCTTAATTGTAATAATGGCACAGTCGCTGTTTGCACAGGAGAGCCAGCCACAAGCCGTTACAACTGCTACTACCACCCCTTCCAATACAATGCAGTGGGCTAACAGGGATATGACTTACAGGGGCAAGAATTATGATCCGCTCGATTCAGCCTATTATCCTAAATTCCGCCGCAAGCAATTTAAAAAATACATGGACCATCAGGAACTGTTTCCACCCAAACCCCGCAACCAGTGGGAGATTGGGGGTGGCCTGGGCCAGTATAATGTAATTGGCAATGTGCCCACGCTCATGCTTTGGCAAAAGGGCGGCTTTGGCGCTAGTTTTAATGTCCGTAAGTCTTTAGGTTATATTTTCTCCATGCGCCTGCAATACATCTATGGCGTTGCCAAAAACCTCGACCGTCAGGCTACTACCAGTTACGATGCACCCTATACTTTATACAACTACGTTCCCGCCTATTATGCCACACCTTCGCAGCCGGCAAATCCTGTCTACCGGGCCAGCAGGATGGAAGCATCCCAGTTAAGCCTCGACCTGATGTTCAATGCCTACAATATTAATTTCCACAAAGCCCGCAATTCAGTTTCATTCTTTGGATTATTTGGCTTAGGTGGCTTGGGTTACAAAACCCGTATTAATGCCCTCGATGGCAACTTTCAACCATACAATTTCGGGACTATTGTTAAGGATCCCAAGGGAACAAATAATTCCATCAGGAAAGCCTTACAAAGTAAGATGGACAATACCTATGAGAGCGTGGCCGATAATGGCGGCGGATCTCAGATCCTTGATAAAAAAACGCTTGATTTTGCACCTAGCGTAGGCGCGGGTGTACAATACAAATTCAACAAAAAATTCAATATCCAGCTTGAAGAACGTTTTACATTCCCCGCTGATGCATACCTCGACGGTTCCCGGTTTGGTAAACCATTAGGTATCAGTTCGGCTCCGGGCAAATCTTCCGAGTCTGTCAATTATGTTTCAGTAAGCATAAATTACAATCTGGGTACCAATAAAAAATCTGTTGAACCGCTCTATTGGATCAATCCTTTAGACCACGTATATAGCGAACTTTCCTATCCCCGCCACATGATCCTGCCAAATCCCGTACTGCCCGATGAGGACGGTGATGGCATTACTGATCAGTTTGATAAATGTCCGAAAACACCTAAAGGTGTGGCTGTTGACTCTCACGGTTGTCCTTTGGATACCGACGGCGACGGAGTACCTGATTATAAAGACAAACAGCGTATTACACCTACTGAGTGTCAGCCGGTTGATGCCGATGGTGTGGGTAAATGCCCTTGTCCTGAGTCTTGCAAAAACCTGATGTTCGATAGTTCTGGCAAAGCCAATCCTTGTGGTAAAATCACAGGTGGTACATTGCTGTTTACCGAAACCACGCATATCAGCACCGGTATGGAAGCGCAACTGGCTACTCTGGCAGCTCAGATGCAGGCTAATCCAAACTGTAAAGTAGTTATATTGGGTGGCGGCAGCGGCAGCAAGGCTAAGGAGCAGCGTTCATGGGAGCATGTAAATGCAGTAATCGAATACATGAGCGACAAGCACCAGATCGCCCGCGAAAGGTTTATATTTAAATACGGCGAAGTAGGAGATGAAAATATTGTGACTTTCCGCAGCGCAAATACCGATGAGTCAGGCCCATCCAATCAGCCTCCTCCTCATCCTGAAATAAAATAATCCGGATATAAAATAAGAGTTTTGATAGTGCCTGTTTTTCGCAGGCACTATTTTTTTGCTTGTTTTAACCTGCATTATACTATAAAGTCAATAAAAAAGCCATAGTCCGGAGGACTCCTAAATATCAATAGCCTGGGATGAAGCCCAGGTTCAAGGATAATACAACCCAACCCAGAGGGCAATGTCATTAGGTTAAGGAAGTCCGTAGGACTCCAATGTTTGTAGCCGCCAGTGAAACTGGCGGAAAACAGACGTAAAGACCGACCCCATAGAGGGTCGAATGGTCCCTTGGAGATACCAATGTTGCTTAACTTAATAACATTGCCCAGAGGAGTGCAACAATTCGTGCAAATGGAAAATTTCTGTCATTTTACAAACTACTGATTATCATATTTTCACATCACATCTCAGGCTGCCTCGCCGAACCAGATTACTGGGCTCTTAATTTTAACCAAATAGCATTTTTAATGGCGGCTCATTATGAAAACAAGATTACCTGCAACCCTCCAATATTCTGCATAACCAGGTAATTTATGGCTGAGCTACATTAAACGCACCATTCACAACATTATAATTATCTGTTCTGAAATTAAATGTCCCTATCAGGCCATAGGCTGTATTGGAAGAGACAATTATCTGCCCCGATCTGGCATATTGCCTGATGTTGCCAATATAATAGGTTGCTGTAACCAAAGGTGGATTGATAGTGTAAGTCTGTGTGCCGGTAAAATTGGTAATGTTGAAGGTAATCGTATTGGACACCGAACCGTCATACGAGGTCGCGGTAATCATCAGATTGACTACCCCGCTGTCATTTCCCGAACTTTTTATCTGGTAACCAAATGCAGAATCCGTTTGCCAACTGGTTGAATTGATGAGTGCGCTCATCGACACCAGTGTATCCAGGTTGTTATTGGGCTGCACACTCTTGCCATTTGCCGGGCCCTTGGTTTTACTGCAAGCCGCAAATAGAAAAACTACTAAAATAGCATTAGCGACTAATAACCTCTTCATACTTTTTAATCGTTCCTAAAATAACGCAAAATGCAGGTGTTTTCGTATAAACCGGAAATTATCAGGGATAACCAACTGTGAATGTACCGTTGGTAATATTGATTCCGTTGCTGGTGGTAAATGAGAAATAGCCTATGATGCTGTTTGTGGTAATTTTTGTTACAGATACAATTCCTCCTATAGCCGAATAAACAACACCATTATGATAATAGTATGCATTGGCTTCACCTCTCACAATCGAAGAAATACCTGTAAGCCACCTGAACCTCGAAATGCTAAGTACTATCTTATCTTTCGGATAAACCAGATCCGATGAGTTACCGGTTATATACAGCACTTCAACAGAATCGATCAGCTCATTTTGCTGGCCCTGTGTATCTAAAGTAGATGGCACAACAGAAGATGCTGTAAAATTATAAGTGCCAATATTGGCAGTCATTGATGGGTTGATAGTGGTGACATAAGGAGTGTTTTTTATACATCCCGAGAATATCAGGCAACAACTAACCAATACAATAACTGAAAATACTGCTTTTTTCATACAACGATATTTCCGCTAAGATAATTCAAAATAATTTGAAAAATCAACTTTCAACACAAACAACGCTTGTTTTAATGATCCTGCGACTCCTCAAATGCCATTTTCTACATTTATGAACACAATATTTGACCTTAAAACAAATGCGCATATGGCCTGAAACCATTCTGTGCTATAGAATCAGATAGCTAATTCGTTAAATCCCATTATGGCAAATTAACAATTTCTATACAGTTACCTTCTATAAATTTGTACCTACTTGCACGGAACTTGTGCCTTAAAAACAAAAAAATAAATGCTCTTATGAAAAAAACACTACTTGCTCTGGCTACAGTTATTGCATCGGCATCGGCTATGTATGCCCAGCCGGTTATTACAGGCGCAAATTTGAATCCTGTACCACCTGAAGCTTTTTATGGCCATCAGACTGATACTACAGGTATTGTCATCACAGCCCCTGGTGGTCCGCTTACCTGGAATTATGCCACCCTTACGCCCACTGGTCTCGATACCACTACTATGCTTACCTGCCTGGCTACTCCTTATTGCGATTCATTTGCAGGAAGCAACATAGTGTCTTTCGACAATACCAATTATGCATATGGAATTGCTAATTCTTCCCGTTTTTCCTTTATCGGCGCTTATTCATCCGGGAATTATGTACACATTATCAATGGAATGAACGATATTCTGATGTACCCGCTGCATTATAATGATACCCATAAAGACACTTTTGATGCCAATTTTTCAATCATGGGCTTCATGCTCTACCATCATGAGGTTGATAGCATGGTATACGATGCCTACGGTACGCTTACCATTCCATCCGGCACATATCCCAATACGATCAGGATTCACCGCTTCAATCTTTCCAAAGACAGCACCGCATTTTCAGGAGCTTCACTTTCATTCATAGAATCTTATGAGTGGTATGTAGCTGGTTTTCATCATCCGTTATTCACCTATACTATCGATACATCTGGCGGTACCATGGCCGAGTATTATATACAAAATGCGGCATTGGCTGCTACCATAATTGCTGAACCTGTTAATAGCCTGTCTGTATATCCAAACCCTGCATCCGATATGATTAATGTAGATTTCAACGTATCCGGCAATCAACCTGCAACAATTACACTCTCCGATTTGATCGGAAGAACAATAATGACCTCTTCCGTTAATTCCACTTCAAAAGGAAATAATACCATCAACATCCCTGTGGCCAACATCCCGGGCGGGATTTACGTTATTCAGTTGCATACAGCAACTGGTAATATCACACGGAAGGTATCCATAGCGCATTAAGGAACAAATTTATTGTTAATTTATTCATCCGATCCCCCCGGCAAAAACGGGGGGATTGCTGTTTCAAACATTTTCTGGTACATTTAATGAATAGTTCTCTATTCTAAGAATTCCAACTTAAACATTCAAATATGAAATCAATATACTGCGCGTTACTTCTGGTAGCTATTATTACAATATACTCCTTCGACGTGCCTAAATCCTGGCATAAAGCAGGTTCCGACCCCGACAAATATGAAATGGGTTTGGATCCTAAAGCCGGTCTCAACGGAAGCAATGCTGCCACAATTCAGTCTAATGAATCAAGGATCCGAGGCTTTGGCACATTGATGCAGTCTATGACTGCCGACAAATACCGTGGTAAAAAAATTAAAATGACCGGCTACATGCGGTCCGAAAAAGTTAAACATTGGGCTGGCTTTTGGGTTAGGGTCGATGGATCCAAATCAGAAGGCTCACTTGCATTCGATAATATGTACGACCGCCCGGTAAAGGGCAATACCGAATGGGCGAAATACGAAATAGTGCTCAATGTACCCGAAAGGGCAACCAACATTTCTTTCGGCGCACTGCTCGATGGCACAGGAAAAATATGGTTCGACAACATTCAATTTGAAGCAATAGCCGACCCCTCCGGATTTAAAAACAACAAACGCCAGCCAGACCCAGCTAACCTTAATTTTGAGGAATAGTTGACTGACTTGATAGTTCGGCAGATGAAGGTTGGTTTTTTTAAAAATTACTATCCGCTTTAATAGAATTATTATTAAAAGCATTCGTTATTTTTGTTTTCTGATGTTGAATCAATGAAATCATTTCTTCATAAGCAAAACGGTTCCCAATGAAAATATTTTATAGCCTGGTGCTCACGGCAGCAACATGGGCATTGCTTTCTTTCGATATGCCCAAAGGATGGTTCAAAGCCGGCAGCGAGCCCGACAAATATGAAATGGGTGTTGATCCGGGAGCAGGAATGAATCTTACAAAGGCAGCAACGATTCAGTCAAACACTGATAAAATAAAGGGTTTCGGCACCCTGATGCAAAATTTTATGCCCGATAAGTATATCGGAAAAAAAATCAGGATGACTGGTTTTATGAAGTCGAAGGACGTTGACGTATGGGCCGGATTCTGGCTTAGGGTGGATGGTGAGAAGGGTAAAAATTCATTGTCATTCGATAACATGCACGATCGGCCCATTAAAGGGAATTCTGATTGGACAGAATACGAGATAGTTCTCGACGTACCTGAAGGTGCCACAAATATTGCTTTTGGTGCCCTTCTCTCCGGCACTGGCAAGATATGGTTCGACAATATAAAGTTTGAGGAAGTTAAACACGCCAAAACAACGGGGGGCAAAATGCAGAAAGACCCGCAAAACCTCAATTTTGATGAATAATTTTTCCGGGTATTTGCTATAATTATGGTAACGATATACTTAAATGTACAAACCAAATAAGACTTTTCTAAGAAACGCTACAGAATGGATTTTCAGCGTTTCACCACCTTTGCAGGTGCATTAGGGTTAGGCTTGGATAATAGCGTTAAAATCATATCCTCAACAGGCATTGCACCCTTTTCATACTTTCCGTCCCCGGCGAGTCTCCGCTTTTCCGCGGGACTCGCCGGAATCAGGGTACTAAAGCCGATGTAATACACAATGCCATATTTTACCCCGCCAAGTATCCGTAGGACTCTCATTAATCTGTAAATTTGGCCTTTGATAATATGCATGACCGGGCCATAAAAGGAAATACAGAATGGACCAAATCCGTCCCCGGCGAGTCTCCGCTTTTCCGCGGGACTCACCGGAATCAGGGTACTAAAGCCGATGTAATACACGATGCCATATTTTACCCCGCCAAGTATCCGTAGGACTCTCATTAATCTGTAAATTTGGCCTTTGATAATATGCATGACCGGGCCATAAAAGGAAATACAGAATGGACCAAATATGAAATAGTACTGAATGTTTCTGTGCGAGCAACCGGTATTTCCTTTGGCGCTTTATTGGATGGAACCGGCAAGATATGGTTCGATAATATTCAATTCGAAGTAATTGCCGACCCCTCCGGATTCAAAAACACCAAACGCCAGGCCGACCCCGCCAATCTTAATTTTGAGGAATAGCATGCTAATAATTTAATGCAGCTCATTATTATTAAGTGAATTCTCAATAAACGTAACTGAGAAATAAATTGTATTTTTACTTAATAAAAAGTTGTCCCTTGAAAAAAACAGTCTTCATTTTTGGTATACTTTTAGTGTTCCACACTAGCTATGCCCAGATTATCAGGACTATTGCAGGTACTGGAATTGCTGGCTATGCCGGGGATGGAGGGCCTGCAACAGCGGCCCAATTTAGTAGTCCTATAAAACTACTTTATGATGCTGCTGGTAATTTGTTTATTGTAGATCTTGGTAATCATCGAATACGCAAAATTAATACATCTGGAGTTATTTCAACTTTTGCAGGTACAGGTTTGTTTGGATACAATGGTGATGGTATCCCTGCCACAGATGCCAAAATAACTTCAGCAACAGCTATGGCAATGGATGGGGCAGGTAATTTTTATTTTTCAGATGGTGGTAACAACAGGATCCGTAAAATAGACCCTGCCGGCATTATTTCCACTGTGGTCGGAAATGGGTTGGGCGCATACAGTGGTGATGGCGGGCCTGCAACCGCAGCATCTTTGTATGCTCCGATGGCTCTTTGTTTGGACCGTTTGGGAAATATGTATATAGGAGATGGCGGAGCTGGCCTCGTCAGGAAGGTAAATTCGGCAGGTATTATTTCCACATATGCAGGCTCCGCTATTTGGGGGGGTGGTGGAGATGGAGGCCCTGCTACAGCCGCAACCTTTTTCGATATTTGGTCACTGGTAGTGGATAGTGCAGACAATTTACTTGTGGGTGATTTCGGAAACTCCAGAATCCGAAAAATAGATCGCACTACCGATATTGTCAATACAGTTGCAGGGAATGGAAGTATGGTTTGCAGCGGTGATGGCGGTCCTGTGTTGATGGCAGGTATTCAACCATTCTGCCTTTCTATGGATAGCCTCGGCAATATGTATATTGCAGATGATAACTATAGGATACGTAAAATTAATACATCAGGAATTGTAAGTACGATTGCAGGCAACGGCACACTTGGCTACACTGGAGATAATTGTTTGGCCACATCTGCTGCCATGTATTATCCCAGGGGAGTGGCTCCTGATCATGTTGGCAATGTTTTTATCGCAGATTTTAACAATAACGTTATTCGTGAAATAGTGCAAAGCCATAACCCATCTTTTGCAGGTGGGCATTTGCAGGTAGTTGCTGTATGCGAGGGTCCGGTTGATTCTGTTAATACTTTACTGGCCATTTCCGATGCCGATACTGCACAGACAGAAACCTGGAGCGTGCTGGCTGCACCTGCCCATGGCGCTCTTACTGCTTCATATGTAGCTACCTCCTCTTTAGGCCTCCTGACACCCACCGGCCTTTATTACGCCCCGGTTGCAGGCTATACAGGGCCCGATACTTTTAAGGTCGTGGTAACTGATTGTGGCAATCTATCAGACACCACAACCATCTGCTTAACTATCCAGGCACCACTCACAGTAAGTGCCATATCAGGCCACGATACTGTGTGTATCAGTGATACCATAATCCTGGCAGATGCCAGCCCTGGTGGCTTCTGGACCATATCCAATGCCAATGCACTATTATCATCAGGAGTAGTTACAGGCGTATCTTCCGGATACGATACCATCAGCTATACAGTTACTAATTCATGTGGCCCTGTTACCGCAACTCATCCTGTTTTTGTAAGGCCTTGCCCAACCTTATCGGTTCCCGGTTCCGGCATCGGCAATGATTTACTTCAACTATGGCCCAGCCCAAACTATGGCACATTTAAACTCTCTGTAGCAACAAAGGTTAATGAGCAAATAAAACTG
>CAIUZK010000171.1 GCA_903903635.1 uncultured Bacteroidota bacterium | reverse complement strand
TACTGGCGGCTTTTAAACAATTAAAATGACCGCATATAGCAGTCTGAGATTATTTTGTTTTATCGAACGAAAAACCTAATTTTATGTGATATTAATCCCACATATCGGCACTACGCTTTTCTACATAGCAGTCTTTAAATAATTCATTATTCGCAGATTTTACGCCTCATAAAAAAGAAATATAACTTCGCAATATGGTGGAACTTATTTCATCAACGTTCCTAAGCCTTTTTCAAACCGGATTCTGCTACCGGGAAACAATCAATTTTCAAAAAAAACGGGGCCTCATTACCTTAAAATGAAATAATAAAGTATTTTGTGTCGTAATCAGATTAAAATGAAGAATAAAATTACCGCTTTCATTGCATTAATTGTGCTTATTGCTTTTGCCAGCAGTTGCGGTACAACCACTTACAGAAAGAGGGCCTATACCAGCAAAAAATACATTAACTATAAAAGCCACTGGCATAACTGGCATGCCCATCATTACCGCCCAAGAGCGCATTATGGTGGTTACTGGTAATCGTTGGTTGAGCTATTTTTGATAAGGCCCAAATAAAAGGACCTGAGGATTGCATGTATTTTACGAGCCGGTATGATCAATAAGATCATCAGATTCTTTGTTTATGTTGCGACCTTTGCCGAAAAAATACCCGGCCGAAATACCCCAGTTCCTGTTTTTATCTATTTCGCCATCCAGGCCAATATCCCGCATTCCGGCCGTGTAATATAGCCGGAACAGCCATCCGGTGGGGAGTTCATAACCGGCAGACAAATTCAAACCAATATCGAACATGGCCAGCGGGCTACCTGCAACAATTTGCAGATCGTAATTGTTGATAATGGGCGTACCATTATAAAGTACTTTTTTGGAAAGCTTGTTTCTTCCACCCAGTATGTAGGAAGGCGTGGCACCCAGCCCGGCAAAAAAACGGCCTTTTCCCTGCATACCGGTTTTGTATACGACTGTAACAGGAAGATCGATATAATAAATGGTCAGCGACTGCTTTACTGCCGCATTGAGCGTATCGTTAGTATAAAAGGAAAATTCCCTGTCCTGCCCCTTTTGAGAAACGGTAACTCCCGACTGGAGAAAAATGTGTTTATTCAGCGGCAAGTCGGTTATAAAACCAGCTTTCCAACTGAATACGGAGCTAAAATTGGCAGAGGTAAAACCAAACTCGGGAGCAAAATGCATACTGCTCATACCTATTCCCACCTCTGGTCCGAAACCAAATTGGGCGGATACAAATGAAGGCAGCAGGGTCAGTAATCCAATAAGAGCAAGCAATCGGGAATGCATATAAAATAAAATGGGGCCACCTGAACAGGTAGCCCCAAAGGTAATTATTGCGGTTTGATTATTTCTTTTTTGCGCCGCCTTTTGCTTTATGACCACCTTTATGTGCACCAAAGTAATAGCCAACAGTAAGACCAATAGCAGATGTTTTCAATGTGTTATCAGCATCGCTTATTGGATCAAGATTAGCTAAACCCATCTGGTAGTGAGCACGAACAAAAATTCCATTGCTCAAAAGATATCCGAGATTCAGGCCAACTCCAAAATCCATTGGTTTAATTCCATCAGCAGTTTTATCAGTACCGATATTGATTGTAGTAGAATTACCACCGGATTTAACACTAGCGCTTAAATTATAGCCTATGTAAGGACCTACGCCAAAGAAAAAGCGATTATCCCCTTCTTCGCCCAGTTTGTACACGAAGTTGATTGGAATCTGAATTGTATTAACGTTGATAGTAGCATCTCCAACGTTAGCTTTAGCTCCGTTCATCAGGTAGAAAAGACCTGGCTGAAGATAAAGGTTATCAGTCAAACCGAAATCAATAACGGCACCAACAGCAAGACCTGCTTTCATCTTATAATCGGAAGATGTTCCACCAGATTTTCCGGTCATATTAGCCATGTTCAGGCCAAGTTCAGGAGCAATGGCTAATTGTGCATTTGCTGAAGTTGCAATGGCAGCAACAGATAACAGCGATAAAATTAGTTTTTTCATATAGATTTTTTTTGTTAGCGCAAAACTAGTGAAAAACTTAACAATAAGATAATCTTTTTGTCTGATTTTAGACAGTCAGATATGCGATAATTTTTCATGAATTTTTTTTGACCACTCACATGTATACTTTGCAGCGCCAAAAGCACCAATCCAGCGAATAAGCCGGATAGAATTGCTAAGAAAAACTTCATCAGCATTTAGTAGTTCGGCTTCTGAAAGTGGCATTTCGGTTACTGTTAATAGCTCAATAATCCAACGGCGCATAACACCGGCTATACACCCACTTGCTAATGGTGGTGTGAACAGTACACCATTCTTTACCCAGAAAATATTGGCAATTGTGCTCTCTGTAATTTCGTTACTGGTATTATAAATCAATGCATCGTTCCATTTATTTTCTTTGGCCTGTTTTGCTGCAATGGCATAAATAAGCGCATTGCAGGATTTCAGGTTGCTGAGCATATCGGTGCTTTTAGCAAGCCCGGACGCCATACCCACCGTTAAGCCATTTTCATTTAATGACAATATCTGATCATCGAGCGGGAAACACTCTACTATAAAGCCGGGAATATTAGGCTCCGAACTGTGTAAGCCGCCCCCTGGTGCAAAAACCTGTAGCCTTACCCTGCACAATGCTTCAAGCTTATTTTTTCTCACGGTATTCAGTACCTGGCTTTCGAGATATTGCGGGGTAAATAGTAAAGGAACCTGAAAATTCAGAAGCTCTAAACCTGAGAATAATCTTTGCCAGTGATACTGCCTCAACTGAATAGCGCCATCTTTTACAAGCATGGTTTCGAACAAGCCATAGCCATACCTGAAGGCTCCATTATCGATGGGAATTCCCTCATTCTGATAGCTGCTGATTTTACCGTTGATATTTACCTGATTCAATGAAAAACGTGCTTTAGGAACGTTGATGAAATAACTCCCACCATCTTACTCGTTCTATCCCATTTTTATTTCGTTGTAAAAGTCTTAAAATAATTCATTATTCGCAGATTTTACGCCTCATAAAAAAGAAATATAACTTCGCAATATGGTGGAACTTATTTCATCAAC
>CAIUZK010000170.1 GCA_903903635.1 uncultured Bacteroidota bacterium | reverse complement strand
TCACTGCTGCCTCCCGTAGGAGTCGGGCCCGTGTCTCAGTGCCCGTGTGGCTGGTCGTGCTCTCACACCAGCTACCCATCGTCGCCTTGGTAGGCCGTTACCCTACCAACTAGCTAATGGGACGCACAGCCATCTTTACCCAATAAATTTTTAATATCCAAGTGATGCCACTCTTATATGTTATGGGGAGTTAATCCGGATTTCTCCGGGCTATGCCCCAGGTAAAGGTAGGTTCTGTACGTGTTCCGCACCCGTTTGCCGGTCGCCGCCAGTATTGCTACCGCGCTGCCCCTCGACTTGCATGTGTTAAGCCTGCCGCTAGCGTTCATCCTGAGCCAGGATCAAACTCTCCATTGTAAATGAATTGTTCGAAACTGACTGATGTTCTCAAATGTAAATTTTTCGGAAAATCAATCGTTTCAATTTAATTGTTTTCGCTTTTTCCCTGACCAAAGTCAGGGCCTTTCCTGCTGTAACGAACTTCATCGTTACATGCTGTTGCTTATATTTTTTCCCAATCTTTCAAAGAACATCGATCTTCATCCCACAACTTCTTGCGGTAAGATCTTTTGTAAATGCTATGGAGTTGAACCATCCCTGCAGCCTTTACTGCGCATCCTGTGTTACTATTTTAAGAACTTTTTATTTACTTTTTGTTAACCCCTTTTCTCATTGGGAGTGCAAAGGTAGAAGTTTCAATCCGTACTGCAAAATTTATTTTTAACTATTTTTTTGCCCCGTGTTTCACTCCCTTGCTGCCTGATAAAGAACTTTTTAAAACTCCCTTTCTGTACTCATCAGCGGCTACCGATTTTCTTTTTGGGAGCGCAAAGATAGGCAAGTTTTTCGTTTCAGCAAAACATTTACAAATTTATTTATCTGGCAGGTTTTTAATAAATATATGAGCGGGCTGGGAGTAATAAGCCTGTACCCCTGCATTGTCATCAACCAGAATTATAATCCACTCCCACCTACCCTGCTTCAGAAAGACACGTATTATAATACCGATCAAAACAGAAGACATGCTAATAAATTATTTTTAGGAATGCTGTAATTTTACTGAAATAATCTTATTTTTGAAACATAATACAAGTTTCATTTATTATATGTAGAGTTCAACTAAAAAATCCTATTCAAATTTTAATACCAAAAATGATGCGTAAAAACAATTACTTTAAATTACTGTTAGTCCTTTTTTCAGGCTTAAGTCTGAGCGCTGGTGCTCAGACAACCACATTTAGTTACACAGGAGCGGTACAGGCATACACTATGCCTGCTGGCGTTACATGTGTAACGGTTGATGCCAGGGGTGCATCTGGCGGTATGGCTGGCCCAGTCGGTGGTGGTCTCACAGCTACTACACCCGGAAAAGGCGGCCGAACACAAGCTCTTCTAACTGTACCAGTCGGTGCAGTGCTCAATATATACGTTGGTGGAGTTGGCGATGATGGTACCGGAGGAACCAGCTTTGGTGGATATAATGGTGGTGGCAATGCAAATGCATGGACTCCTGCCTCACCTACATATACTGGCGGCGCCGGTGGTGGTGCATCAGATGTTCAATTAGCTCCTTATGGACTTACCAACCGCGTTATTGTGGCTGGTGGAGGCGGAGGTGCAGGCTTTAATGGCCCCCCTACATGTACCGGAGATCAGCCAGGCGCTGATGGTGGCGGTGTTATAGGCGCAAGTGCAACTACTTGTGTTGCAGGGTTAATTGGTGCCGGATATACTACGGTAACTCCTCCAACTGGCGGCACAGCAGTTGCTGGTGGCGCTGGTGGTGTTTTGTGTTGTGCTATTCCTCCTTACACCTCAGGTTCCGCAGGAACTTTTGGTATTGGTGGTGATAATAATTCAGATGGCGGTATTGGCGGTGGCGGCGGCGGCGGCTACTATGGTGGCGGCGGCGGTGTTTGGACCGGCGGCGGCGGCGGTTCTTCATATACTGCCCCGGTTATTACCAGCGGTGTAATTCATACTCAGGGATACAACACTGGAGATGGCGTGGTTATTCTTACTCCAGGCGCACTTCCTCCGGCAGGTATTATTGTAGGCCCCGCAACAGTTTGTACAAGTTCTACCGGCACTTACACCAACCCTACTGCTACCGGAACACTAAGTTGGACAAGCAGTAATCCTGCTATTGCAACAATCGGAGGAACTACCGGTATTGTGACAGGTGTTTCCGCAGGTGTTTTTATAATAACCTGTGTAATTACCACACCATGTGGTTTTTCTAGTACTACCATGACTGTTACAATCAATCCTTTGCCGGCGCCAATCGCCGGTCCGGGTTTTGTCTGTCTTGGTAATATAATTACCTTATCAGATGCTACACCGGGCGGTACTTGGAGCAGCCTTGCTCCTTTGACCGCTTCAGTTGACCTTGCAGGTAATGTTACAGGTAATGCCTTAGGCACAGCAATCATACAGTACACTGTTTTAGGATGTTCAGCCAATAAGTCCGTTACTGTCAACAATGCACCTGCGGCAATTGTAGGGGTGGATACATTGTGTATTACTTCCACTACCACTTACACCGATCCGTCAACAGGCGGCGTATGGAGCAGCACAGCTCCAGGGTCTGTTTCTATTGGTTCTTCCTCAGGTATTATCACTCCTATCACTCCGGGTACAACTCCGTTTATCATTTATACCGTAGGTGGATGTCTTACTTCCAAACCAATTTTTATCCAGGATAATCCAAACCCGGTTACAGGTGGCAATGATGTTTGCCAGGGCAATAGTATTCCTTTGATTGAGGGATCCCTTTGGGGCTATTGGTCAACCAGTGCGCCGGCTATTGCATCAGTTTCGTCAGTGGGTATAGTTGGTACGGTTACAGGATTAGCTCCGGGAGTTGTAACTATCTCTTATACCAAGCCGCATTGTCCTGCTCAGATTCATTTGGTTACTGTCAATGCTAACCCGGCCAGTATCACAGGCCCTACTGCAATATGCGTTGGTTTATCTACTACACTGGCTGATGCTACTCCAGGTGGTATCTGGTCCAGCACCAATCCGCTTGCAAGCATTTCTACTTCCGGTGTTGTTACCTGCAGTATTGCCGGTATTACCGATACTATTTACTATTCATTGCCAACAACAGGATGTTATTCTATGGCTGTTGTCAACATCAGCGCTCCGCCTCCGGGCATTACCGGACATGACCATATTTGCCAGGGTGCAGCAGATAGTTTGTTTAATGCCGATTCTACGCACACCGGAGTTTGGAGCAGTACTGATCTTTCTATTGCCAGAATAAACGCGGTTACAGGAGCGGATACCGGAATAAGTGCCGGTGCTGTTGTAATATCCTACACACTGTCTAATGGCTGCTTTGCAACAGACTCGTTCACAGTAATGCCACTGATTCCTGCATCAGTTACGGTTACTGGCCCTCCGGGAATTATTTGCGCCAAGGATACAGTAACTTTATTAGCGCATCCTTTAAATGGTGGAACACCTACCTATCAATGGAAGAAGTTCTCTTCAATTCCATTCCCTACAACTGATGACTCTTTAAGGTATCCTCCTATTCATGGCGATGTGATCATGTGCTATATGACTACTCATGGCATCTGCTCTGTAAGAGATACGGTAATTGATACTTTTGCTATCAACGTTTATCCCGATTCAGTTAAGCCAATCGTAACCATCGTTACACCATCTCCCGATTCTATTACTTACATCGGTGAGGTAATAACATTTAACTCTGTTGTTACCTGGGGAGGTACTCACCCATCCTACCAATGGTTAATTAACAATTTGCCTGTTGCCGGCGCAACAAATTCATCTTTTGCTACGCCAATTTATCGTGAAGATACAGTTCAGCTTACTGTGATTGGTAACCCTCCTTGCCCTGCAAGCACACCATCTTTGGGTGCCAGCAACAAGATTATCATTCACGCTGGCTATCTTGGCATTAATGGCACATTGGGCGCGGCTAATAGCCTCTCCTTGTTCCCTAACCCTAACTCGGGTAGCTTTACACTGAATGGCAAATTAAGCAGCAATTCAGGCAAAGAAATCGCCCTGGAGGTTAGCAATATCATCGGGCAGGTAGTTTATAAAGGCACCGCGCTGCCACAGGATGGTATTATCAATCAGCAGATAGCTTTAGGCAATCTTGCCGGCGGTACTTATATTCTGCGGGTTCACACAGAAACAGGTACCGAAACTTTCCATTTTGTAATCAGTAATTAAGAAGAATAGTTTATAAAAAAGGCAGGGCGGAATCAATGATTCC
>CAIUZK010000169.1 GCA_903903635.1 uncultured Bacteroidota bacterium | reverse complement strand
ATAACCTGCTGAAATGTACTTGCATAAGCATTTCAGTCTTTTTATCGTACTTTGTAATCACACAATAGCATATTGGTTATACAAATATATGCATTGTTTTTGTAATTTTGTAGGAATTATTTTGAAAGTCTCACTAAGACGATATAATTCCATGCATCCGGATTTATTTTAATCCGGAATATATAAATTCTTAAAATTTCATTAACTTTCCGAATAAATATGTTAAACATGAGAAAAATTCAATTCATTATATTGGTTCTGACTCTTACGTTAGGATTTTATGCTAATGCAAATGCCCAGGTAAGAATCATAGAAACTTATGCAGGCACCGGTACAGCATCATATACTGGTGATGGTGGTTCTGCTGCTACAGCAACATTGAACCAACCCAATATGATCAATTTTGATGGTTCTGGGAATCTTTATATAGCCGATAACAGCAACACCCGCGTTAGAAAAATAAATCTGGCTACAGGAATAATTACGCTTGTTGCCGGAGGCGGAACCACAGGTACAGGTGGAGATGGCCTTGCTGCTACTGCAAGCGGCGTTCAATTTGGAGCTGGCGGATTTAATCCTGGTTTGGCCGGTGTAGCCGTAGATGCAACAGGCAATGTCTATATCACTGATGGAACTAACAATAAGATTAGGGTAGTTTCAGCAGCAACCGGAATTATATCCACATTTGCGGGTACAGGAACTGCCGGTTCTACAGGTGATGGCGGTCCGGCAAGTTCTGCCCTGCTAAGCGCTCCAAGAGGAATACATGTTGATGCTGCTAACAATCTTTATATAGCAGATGCTGCTAACAATAAAATCAGAAAGGTAGATTTAACCACAGGCATAATAAACACAGTTGCCGGTATAGGCACTGCAGGATCAGCAGGTGATGGCCTTGCAGCAACTGCTGCCCAGCTTAGTAGCCCAAGGGGTGTATGTACAGATGCTGCAGGCAATATCTATATCGCTGACAGAACTAACAATAAAGTGCGCAAAGTTACTGTAAGTACCGGTTTAATAAGTACTTATGCAGGAAGTGGGACCGGAGGTTTTACAGGTGATGGCAGCACTGCCGCTACAGCACAGATAAACCGGCCAACTGATGTTAAAATGGATGCTGCCGGGAATTTATTTATTGCAGATAATAGTAACACCAGAGTACGAATGGTTAGTGCTGCGGGTATTATAACAACCCTGGCAGGAGCCACCGGGTTTGGAGGCGCTGCCGGTGATGGGCAGCCGGCAACTGCTGCTGCAGTCAGAGTTTCACCTCTTTCAATTGCTGTTATTGATTCAAATCATTTTTACATTTCTGACCAGACAAACAACCGCATCCGTATAGTTAAACCTAACAGCATTCCTTATTTCACTGGAGGAAGCCGTCAGACTTTAACTGTATGTGAAAATAGTTCTGCTACAAGTATTAACTCCCTACTCGCTGTTATTGATTCCGATAAATCACAAACATTAACATGGTCCATGGGCACATGGTCGCCCATTAATGGTACGGCTGTAGTCGCAGGCACTGCCGCTACAAATGGTGGCACTGTAACACCTACAGGTAAAACCTATACGCCCACACCGGGATATAGTGGTATGGATAGTTTTATTGTTCAGATCTCTGATGGGTATAATTCATCGACAGATACCATTATCGTAACAATAAATCCATTGCCGGTTGTTGCAGCAATAGGTGGGCCCAATACGGTTTGCCAGTTAGCTTCCATTACTCTTACAGAAACCACTCCCGGAGGAGTATGGAGTGAGATTACCGGAAACGCAACTGTTGTTGGCGGAACGGTGACCGGAGTGAATGCGGGAACGGATGATATAAGTTATGCGGTTACCAACTCTTGTGGTACTGTTACGGTCACCCAAACGGTTACCGTTAACCCCTTGCCCGATGCAGGCTCAATTGCAGGTCTGTCAACAGTTTGCGTTGGGTCCTCAATAGTACTCACTGATCTTGCTCCCGGTGGCACATGGAGTGCAAGCAATGGTAATGCCTCAGTGGTTGGGGGAACAGTAACAGGTATTACAGCAACTACCACCGATGATATTAGTTACAGTGTTACCAATGGCTGCGGTACTGCAATAGCCACCAGCACAGTTAATATCATTGATCTTCTTGGATTAGGTTCCTCACTCACCGGCCCTTCAGTAGTATGTGTAGGCAGTGGTATTACACTTTCAAGTGTTGTTGCCGGTGGGGTCTGGAGTGAAAGCACAGGAAATACATCTGTAGTCGCTGGGTCGGTAACAGGGCTTTTTGCAGGCACAGATGTTATCAACTACGCGCTTAGCAATGCCTGCGGAATCAATAATATTTCCAAAACAGTAACTGTTAATCCATTGCCCAATGCAGGAACTATCTTAGGGTTAACCAGTGTTTGTTTGGCGGGCACATTAACACTAACCGATGCCGCACCTGGAGGAACATGGAGCGCCAGCAATGGTAATGCAACCGTTTCAGGTACCGGTTTGGTTACTGGTGTAGCGGTTGGCACAGATGTAATTGCTTATACGGTTACTAATAGTTGCGGAACCGCAATAGCTTCAACAACAATTAATGTAGTAAGCATTCCAAGTGCCGGCACAATTGCCGGACCGGCAACAGTTTGTCAGGGTGCAAATATAACCCTCACCGATGGTGTGCCTGGTGGAGTATGGAGTGCAGGCAATGCCAATGCAACAGTTGCAGGAGGTGTAGTAACAGGCGTATCGGCTGGTACAGATGTTATTTCCTATACTGTTTCATTTTCATGTGGTAGCGCCTTTACTACCCAAACAATTACCATTAATCCTTTGCCCGTAGTTGCGGCAATTTCCGGTTCGGCAAATGTCTGCCTGATGGGAACTACGTCACTTTCAGATGCTACCCCTGGTGGCGCCTGGAGCGCAAGTAATGCTAATGCAACAATTTCGGGTACAGGTCTGGTTTCTGGTCTGATTGTTGGTCTGGATGTAATTTCCTATAGCGTTACCAATGCTTGCGGAACTACTGATGTAACTTTTTCAATGTCAATAGATCCGGTAGTTACTCCCGGTGTCTCCATTACTGCTACTCCTGGCTTTACAACATGTCCCGGCACTTCAGTTGCCTATACTGCAAATCCTGTAAATGGCGGACCATCACCTGCCTATGAATGGAAAGTGAATACCACGACGGTACTGGGCACCGGTCCGGGATTTATCTATACACCTGTAAACGGAGATAGGATTATTTGTAAGTTGACAAGCAGTTTTGCCTGTATTTCGTCTCCTTCCGTATCCGATACGCAGATGGTAATTGTTAACCCAACACTGATTCCATCAGTAAATATTGTAGCAGGCATTACCGGTGATACTGTTTGTATAGGTGACCTGGCTACTTATACTGCCAGTTCTTCAAATGGTGGCTTGACGCCAACCTACCAGTGGAATGTTAATGGCCTGGTATATGCAATGGGAAATCCGTTTAGTTATAGTCCTGCCAATGGAGATGTTGTTACCTGCTCAATGACGAGCAGTTATGTATGCCCTATGCCGGCAACAGTAACCAGCAACAGCATTACCATGACCGTAAATACTACCGAATTACCTGCAGTTAATATTACAGTTACTCCGGGTGATCCGATATGTGCCGGGCTTCCTGCCACATTCAGCGCGCATGCTTTATATGGCGGTATTTCACCGTTTTTCAGGTGGACCAGAAATGGAGTTAATGTAGCAACTGGCCCTAATTACATTTATCTGCCAACTAACGGCGATATTATTTATGCCATGCTGGGAAGCAGTGCAACATGCCGTACAGTGGATTCTGTATTCAGTAACAATATAACCATGACTGTTGTGAACCCATCTGCAATTACTATCACAATTACAGCCACAAACGGAACAAATATAGGTATAGGTCAGATAGATACATTAAAAGCAGTTGTCACCGGGGCATTGTCTCCTACTTACCAGTGGTTTGTAAATGGCGCTGCGATAGCAGGAGCCACCACCAGTGAATATGTTGTAAACAGTTCGCTGGCAGGTACTGAAGTTGTTCATTGTGTGGCTGGAAGCGGTGATGTTTGTGCCAATACTGCAATCAGCAATATGCTATCCATGACTATTAATAATGTAGGTATTAAACAACTGGGCGCCGGACAAAGTAAAATGGATATCTACCCGAATCCGGGCAAGGGTTTATTCTACCTGAACATAGAAGCTGATAATAATGAGCCGGTAAAGGTAATTGTCAGCAATATCCTGGGTGAAAAAGTGAAGGAGTTTTTTACAACTACCAACCTGCCAACAAAGGTTAATATGAATAATGCCGCGGGTGTTTATTTCGTTACTGCATCAACGGGCACTATAAATTATGCAGCGAGAGTTGTAATAGAATAATATTTATGGTTTTACGGTTGCAAAAGGGAAATGACCAATCATTTCCCTTTTGTATATTTAGGCAACTGAATTTGAAATTGTATGAGCAGTAGGGCTTGTCTTCATATGGTTTATCTGGTGTTACTTGTACTCTGTACATTGCCTTTGGTGGCTTGCTGCCAGGATTTTGTTTATGTCAACACCGACAACCTTATTTTAAGAGACCGGCCAGGTAACAAGTATATGGTATTTGCCATACTCCATGCTCCCTGTAAGCTAAAGGTAGAACCTTATGATTCAATCTATCTTAATAATAACAAGGTTAAAGAGCGTTTTTTCCGCGTTTTAATATCCTATACAGATAGCAGGAACTTCCGCAATTACCTCACAGGCTGGGTAGAGAAAAGGTATACTGTAAATAGTACAGACAGAATTACCGTAAAAGGCATAAACAAGACTCTTGAATTGAATGAATCAAAAGTTTCAATAGAGCCTGAAGATTATGACGCAGACCATGAGCATCTGAATTGGGAGCAATTTCCAGGTCCCAAATACAAGGGAGGAGTAAATAGCCCGCTTCCCTTCAGGAAGATTTATCATAAAGGGCCGAAGGGAGGCTGTTATTATGTTAATAAACAGGGAAAGAGAATTTATGTTGATAAATCGTTCTGTAACCGGAAATGAGATTTATACATTTAATCATCGTCACTTATTATGATTTACTTTTGCATCCATGAATCTCACTGCCCCACAGCACATCGCTAACTATATTGCAGGCTCTTTGCAGGCGTCTTTAAACGGAAAGTACATTGATAACATTAATCCGGCAACAGGAGAAATATATAGTCATACCCCTGATAGTGACATCAGTGATGTGGAGGAAGCAATAGGTGCGGCAAGGGCAGCATTTCCCATGTGGAGCACAACTCCTGCTGAAGAACGGTTTAAGATCCTTAACCGCATCGCCCAACTGATTGACGACAACCTTGATGCCCTTGCCCTGGCAGAAACCAACGACAATGGAAAACCATTGTGGCTAAGTAAACGCGTAGATATAGCAAGGGCTTCCAGTAACTTCAGGTTCTTTGCTACAGGTATAATGCACTTCAGTGCTGAAAGCCACAGTATGGAAGACAAGGCCATTAATTACACTTTGCGCCAGCCGGTAGGAGTTGTAGGTTGTATATCTCCCTGGAACCTTCCGTTATATCTGTTTACATGGAAAATAGCTCCGGCGCTAGCAGCAGGAAATTGCGTAGTGGCAAAACCCAGCGAAGTAACCCCTATGACCGCCTATCTGCTGAGCATCATTTGCATGGAGGCCGGTTTACCGGCAGGAGTATTGAATATAGTGCATGGTACAGGCCCGGGCTGCGGTTCAGCCATTGTAGCCCATCCGGGTATCAAGGCCATCTCATTTACGGGTAGTACAAGGGCCGGAAAAGAGATAGCGCGGATAGCCGCACCCATGTTCAAAAAGCTGTCGCTGGAATTAGGCGGCAAGAACCCCAATATCATTTTCGCAGATTGCGACTGGGATAAGATGATGCGTACCACATTGCAATCTTCATTCAGCAATCAGGGGCAGATTTGTCTTTGTGGCAGCAGAATACTGATAGAAGAAAGTATTTATGAAAAATTCAGGCATGAGTTTGTGGCCAGAGCAAAGAAACTGAATGTGGGAGATCCTCTTGATGACAACAGCAGGCAGGGCGCTATTGTGAGTAAAATGCACTTCGACAAAGTGTTAAGTTGTATAGCTCTGGCAAAGGAGGAAGGCGGAAATGTACTGGCTGGAGGAAATGCGGTAAAACTAACCGGAAGATGCGAAAATGGCTTGTTCATAGAGCCGACTGTTATTGAGGGTCTGGGACCTCATTGCCGTACCAATATGGAGGAGATCTTTGGCCCTGTGGTAACTATTCAATCTTTTAAAAATGAGGATGAAGCTCTGCAGCTGGCCAATACAAGCGACTACGGGCTTAGTGCAACTATATGGACACAGGATGTGAGCAGGGCTAACAGGATAGCGGGAAAAGTGAATAGTGGAATCATATGGGTGAACTGCTGGCTGTTGCGTGATCTGCGAACTCCTTTTGGCGGGTTTAAAAGCAGCGGCATAGGCAGAGAAGGCGGATGGGATGCGCTTAAGTTTTTTACTGAGCCGAAGAATGTATGCATTGAATTATAAGTGGCAAGAGATGCCCACGGAGATGAATGTGTCGCAAAATTTTGCCTTAACTTAAGAATTACTCTTAGCCGGGAAGGTATTTATTGGTACTTGAAATCAGGAAACATTCTTTACAGAAAAATAAAAGGTTGAACCCTTGCCTTCTATACTTTCAACCCATATATCACCGCCATTCTGAACAGCAAACTCTTTGCAGAGCATAAGACCGATACCATTTCCCTTTTCGTTCTCGGTCCCCAACCTGCTTTTAAGTGAGGAGAATATCGTGGGCAATAAATTCTTATCAATGCCTATGCCTGAATCAGTAACCGAGAAAATGGTAAACCCCGGCTTGCTTACACGATCTGAATTGATCTCTATTGTGCCATTTTTGGGCGTATATTTTAACGCATTCGCTACCAGATTCCTTATTATAAAATCAAAGATGGAGGGGTCGGAATAGACTGTAAGATCAGATGGAGTCCTGTTATTTATGGTAATGTTCTTCTCATTTGTATTTATTTTTCGCAATTCAAGGCTATCATTGATATACTCTGCAGTCTGGATATTTTGTTGTTGTAAACTAATTCCTTTAACCAGCGATTTGCCCCAAAATAAAAGTTTATCAAAAGTTTCCAGAGAAGCTTTGCTATGCGCCCTGAGATTCTCCATCAGGAATTTCTTTTAATCATTTGAAGTCTCTTCATCTTCGATCATATCCAGAATAATTGATATCCTGGAAATTGGCCCCCGGAGATCATGCCCTATGACAGAAAATAATCTATCCTTCATGGAATTTATCTCTTCCAGTTGTTTTTTATGAAAGAGTGTTTCTTTATTTAGTCTGATCGTTTTTCTATAGAAAAACAATAACACCAGAATAGCAACTATCAGGAAAATTGCAATAATAATTAATAGGTATAGGCACTTAGGTCGCAATATCAATCCTTTGATAACAAGCGTATTGGATCATTTTTGACCATTCTTTTTATAAGGGTATCAAAGATTACCCCCATTTTTTGTCTTCTGTTAT
>CAIUZK010000168.1 GCA_903903635.1 uncultured Bacteroidota bacterium | reverse complement strand
TACATTTTGGAATTTTCTTATTACCTTTGCACCCCCTGAACATAAGTTCCATTACTGCCCGGGTGGCGAAATTGGTAGACGCACTGTGTTCAGGTCGCAGCGTTCGCAAGGATGTGCTGGTTCGAATCCAGTCCCGGGCACCAAACCCACAAGTTGAAACCTCATCCTCGCCAAGGGTTTGAGGTTTTTTCGTTTTGATTTGGGACGGATTTGGGACGTTTTGGTACTAACAAAAGCAAATGGTTTGAGGTGGGAGTGGAATGAGTCTTGAAATTGTCCGTTTCTTAAAGAGACATTACGCTTCCGCAATTCTTGCACTTGATTACTCTGTGCTCAAAATATGGTATTCGCAAGGATGGGAATGTTCGAATCCTGTTCGGGGCACATAGTTTAAAACCTACGCTGGTCGCAGGTTTTGCTTTTTACCCTAACGGGAAAATCGAACCATTCTATTCTAACAAGTCATTTATTTATGTTTCCCAAATTACCAAAGATGGGAAATTCAGGTGAGAAAATACCTTTCAACATGATGTGGACAGCGTGAATGAACTCGGGAATTTGAAAGAAGCAATTATCGAAATTTCAAAACAATTTTACTCAAAACCATATCTTATGACCATAATCATAATTTACCACTTGCCTAATATTACTTTTACATAAAATAAAAAATTTGCCTGCATTTAAATCTAACAATAAGCCAATGCTCTGAAAAACAGCCATGAAAAATGAAAAAACTAAACATATTCCTTGCCTCATCCAATGAATTAAAAAAGGAACGGGAGCAATTTGAGATTGAGATATACCGAAAAGGAAAAGACTGGTTCAGTAAAGGTATCTTTCTTAACCTGCTGGTATGGGAAGGTTTGTCTGGAGCTATGTCTTCTACCCGCTCACAGGATGAATACAATAAGTTTGTCCGCGAGTCCGACTTGTTTGTGTTGCTTGCATGGACAAAGCTGGGAGAATATACCGAAGAGGAATTTAATGTAGCGCTTGGGCAATTCAACACCTCCGGCAAGCCAAAAATATATACTTACCTAAAGGAAACCGAGGATTCTGAAACCAGCCTTACTCAGTTTAAGAACAGGCTGAACGACCTGGGGCACTTTTATTCCGTTTTTACTGATTCTATTTCTTTATGGCATCAGTTCAATAAAGAGCTCGATAAGATCAACCTTGATGAGTTGCTGCGAAACAGTCCGGTGGAGGACAAATCAGATATCCTGATTTTTAATGCCCACCTCACCCGCGAACTCACGCTGGCAATTGCACCTTATAACGATGATGCACAGCAGCTAATGGAGCAGGATGGTATACCCGGATGGGAACTGAAGCCTGACATAAGTGATACAGCTAAGGAAATCATTGTTTATTCTTTTGCAGGTGCATTAGGCATCCAGCTCAGCAGGTTAATGTCCATTGGCAATGATCAGAGCGATGATAAAATAAGGAAGTATCTGGAAAACTGCCTCATCATGGCCAAGAAGGTAATACAGACCATCTGCTTTATTTTCCTTTCGGAATTATGGACTCAGAAAAAAGAGGGGAAACAAAAAATAACCTTGCAGGATGCAGAACGCCAGGCCATCAACCGCTTCTTTACCAGCCTGCGCGAGTTTGGCGTAAATGATTATTACCTGTTGCTCAAGTGTCTTTATTCTGTTTTCCAAAACAATTCCATCACCTGCGCTATCTCGCCATTAAACAATCTGCAGGACCTCTTCACCGATAACAGCCAGTTCAGAAATGCCTGCGAAAAACTCGAACTGATTGATGATCTGCTTAAGCGCGAACAATCAGTTTGGGATTGTTACGAAGTCGAAGTATTGCTTACTCAGGTATTGGTATCTTTCAGTTTCTTGGCTGCCTACAAGATGGAGTCCGTGCGTCGCATAGAGTACGAACTCACTTACCAGAATCAGCCCTGCTACCTGCACCGCTACATAGGTGTGAGCCTGGGCAACGATACCAAAACCGGTACCGAAGACTCCATGAAATATAAAGCCGTGCTGCTGAAAAATGATGCCGTACTGCTTTATAAAGACAGGTACAGGGAGTGCATCAGCCTTTCGCCGTTTATTATTGATATAAACTCCCTCAATAATGAGCGGGGCGTTAATATAGGCTTCTACAGTTCCCGTATGCAAAACAATCCCGATAAGTTGCGCTACCGCTATCTCAACTAGAAAAAAACGGTTCCACAATATTTGGTTTATACAAACGTTTTCATAACCACGTAGAAGGGAAGGGAACGGGATTATACATGGTGAAAACGCAGGTAGAATCATTAGGTGGTAAAATTTCGGTTTCAAGTCTGGTGCAGAATGGCACTGAATTCAGAATTGAATTTGACATTAGTGAACAGTACTAAAGTGGGAAAATGGGTTAAAATAGTGCTATAAGTAGACTGACTTTTGGGGTTTGACGCGTACCGTAGGCTCCAAACCTTTGCCATCAAACATCATATAAATCAGAACATTAGAGTTTGTGGCTGGTTCATTCCGGACGGATTTGGTACAAAGTCGCCTCAATATTTCGATTAACTGGTCCGATATTGTTCCAGTGTGGGGCACCTAAAAGGGAGCGGAGAATGAGAGCGGAGAGCGATGCCCTTAGCATATAATCCTGAGCAAGGTAGTAGGAGAGGAGCACCTGCATAATCGGAATTTACAAAAATCATCTAAACTGAAGTTCTATCAATGCCATAAGAACGCCAACTGCTAATATGCCATAACCTAGTTTCCGTGTACTCTCATTGTACACAAAATAAGAATTGCCATCAGGGCCTTTGTGCTTTGAGAAGCCGTAAATGTAACCGGAAATCATAGCCGGAATACCTCCCAGCAAGGCCAGGCAAAAACAAATAGCGATGTATATTGAATTACCTTGTTTGCCTACCTGCATAGTGGAAACTTCCACCTTTTCTTTTTCAGCTTTAATCTTATTCATAGCATCAACCGGCAAATTCCTTCTGTTTATTTCCTTAAGGGTTAATGCTACAAATTCGGGCTGATAGAATTCCGGATTAATGTAAATATCGATCAGTTCTTCATTGGTTTTGGCGCCCAAATTGTTTTCAAAATCTAAATCCATAATTTTCAGGTTTTAAGAGATGTATTTCAAAAATAGTCAATTGCCTCAATATCATCATTAAATGCACCGATACTTTCCTGTCTGGCCTTGACCGGTGGTATAATGATCTGCTCATGCTTACTTTTTCATTTATCTTTACCCGATAAATGCTACTTATGACGGCTGTAAAAAAGTGCCTGGCAATTGTGCTGGCTGTATTTGTTTCCTGCAATGCCAATGCCCAGAACAATACTATGGCTATAAAAGAAACAGTACAGGCTTTCAGCAATGCGGTGAATGATCATGACCTGGCGAGGTTTGCAGTGCTTCTGGACAATGGCCATGTGTTTATTGATGCATTGGGCAATAAAACTGAAGGGAAGGCAAAAGCAATGGCTGGATGGGAAAGTTATTTTAAGTTGTACCCCGATTACCATATCGATATTACGGGGGTTTTTGTGCAGGGAGATACGGTGGCCGCTTTTGGTTTTGCAGAAGGCAGCTACAAGGGTATTAAGGAAAACCATTGGCGTGTGCCAGCATCATGGAAAGCTGTTGTGCATGGTCACCAGTTGAAACTATGGCAGGTGTATGCTGATCCGAAATTGCCTGTGGATGCTACCAGTAAAAGTAACTCAACAGGGCCTGATACCTTGCCACGTGTTACGGGTGTAGGAGGTTTGTTTTTCAAATGCAAGGACCCTAAAAATGTGAGGGAGTGGTATAAACAACATCTGCACCTGGACACCAATCCGTATGGGGCAAAGTTTGATTGGCGGCAGGGCGATGATCCATCGAAATATGGCTGTACCCAGTGGAGCGTGTTTGGTGAAAAGACAACCTACTTTGCACCTTCAGTAAAGGATTTCATGATCAACTACCGTGTGCATCATATTGAACAGTTGGTGGAGCAGTTGCGAAAGGACGGTGTAACTATTGTAGATAATATTGAGGATTCGGACTACGGAAAGTTTGTTCATATTCTGGATTGCGAGCAAAACAAAGTAGAGCTATGGGAACCCAAAGATGCAGATTATGATAAGGTTGTGGGTGGGCGTGGGAGGTAGTTTTTTGGAGGGTTATGACTATCGAAAAATCCGGACAATATTTATTTATTATAAAGGGAAAATGGGCAGCCAATATGACTAAATACTTTTTTGCTTTTGTCCTGAGTTGTATATGTCTGGGTGCGTATGGACAAATAGACTATAAGGCCATTAAAAAGAACCACTACCGGTTTGATTGCCGGATTTTGCAAACTGTAATTAAAGATTCAACAGTTTTTAGCAGAAAAACCCGGGGTCGCGATAAGCATCCTATAATCATAAATGATTTCAACCATTATTTCGAAAACTGCGCCATAGCGCCAATATTCAACAGGCAGGTAGTTGTGATAAACAGAGCGTTAAATCCCCGTAGCGATACGACTGCAATCCTTACTGTAAGCAGAGATGGAGATAATTATGTTGTTGATTTCTTACAGCCATCTACAGGCAGTAATTGCAAAGTGGAATTGCTGAAGGTGCAGAGCGAATATAAAGTGCAAAAGATAACATCAGGGGCTTACTGATTTTTGAGTAAGGTGGTAATGCCGGGTTTTAGCCCAAAGTGGTAAATTGATTAAATAAGGCTAGCTGCTTAGGAGTGGTCGCAGCTTTTAATACTCAATACTGGATTGTATATTAATACCCCTTTTTCGCAAAGCCATTTCGAAATCCTCAATTGTTTTTTCGATGAGGTTTTCATCATAGGCATCTGCTTCAAGGCCTATGCAGTAATAGCGTGTTAAGCCCTTGCTGGTTTGTATATCGGCATAGTTGCCGGTAAGAAATAGCAACGCTTTTCGCCATGCGGGGGTATGTGAGCCAATACGTATGTCTGTGATTGTATTGAGGGGTATAACTGTTTGTTTACTGAAAGGGAAATTAGGGTTTATGATCACCAGGTCAGCGGCGGTCAGGGCAAAGCTATTGTTGCTGTAAGCAGATACCAAATAATACAGGCAGCAATAGCAAATCAGGACAGCACTTATCACAAAGTAGTGCCCGAACGAAAAGAGCATAGGTGAAAATATACCTGCAGTGGCTGCCAGCAACATCAATATATAAGTGAGCGATACAATGAGCGGGCTGTAAAACACCTCACAATCATTGTAGCCTAATTTTCTCAGGGCTTTATCTACTCTTTTGTCTGTGTACCTGGCACTTACCCCAATGTACATATCCGTTTTTCCCGAAAGGTACAATATTGTTGTTATTGGAAATTGCAAGCTGCATTACTTGCCGGGTGTAGTATATGCTTAAGCATTTCATTCATTCCGTAACTTCTTTTGTATAGCCAAAGGATCTTCTTTTAATCGGATTACACCACAATATTTCTTAGTATCCAGTTTTTTGCCAGATGGAATTAGTCTGATCTTTTTGTTGATCTGCTCCATTTCTTTTTTGGTAGCACCTTTATTTAATACTAAGACCATAGAAATTGCTTTTTACAAAAATAATGATTTTTCGTGTTGTAAAAGTTATGGAATGAAGAAGGGAATTTGGTTTTTCCCAAAAGGTACAATAATGTTGTTATTGGAAATTGCAAACTGCATTACTTGCCGGGCATAGTGTATGCTTAAGCAGTTCATTCATTACGTAACTTCTTTTATTTTTGTTTGATAAGTTTTACTATTTCCAGGTCTATAAATATGAACATAACAGAGGTAATAGCTGCTATTGAGGAGCAAAATGAAGATGCAGTGATCTTCGCTAAAATGGAAAACGGAAAGTTCACAAATACTTCCGAAACAGTAATACTGGATTTAACTGAGGCGGAAATGGAGATGTATACTGATGAGATAGCACAAAAGTATTGTCCCGGGTTCATCTATTTTCTGGAGGTCTTTATTGTAAAGGAAATGGTGGTGGACCTGAGAAAGGTGGAGGAATACAGCACCTTGACGAAATTGGTTGACCGGATTATTTATTATGCTGAATTTGATGCCTGAAAGCACGAAATACCAAATAGGAACCCCAAAACCCGATTTTTCTCCCCGGAAATGAAATTCTGGCTTAAAAATGCCTTTTGCTGTATGGGCGGCAATATGTGTGCCAAACTGTGGGAAAAACACGGAAATTTTGAAAAAAAATAATTCAGCTTATTCAGATTCAGGCATCATCTTCCTGAAATCATTTTATCCTATAAATCAAGGTTCATTTTTTAAAAAAAGATGAAATCCTCCACAATAAATTTGATGATTTATAGTTATATTTGATACTCATTGCTTTTTATTATGAAACCTGTTTACTTATCTATCCTGTTTTGTGTGTTATCGGCATCAGTAATAGCACAACCTGTTATGCCGGATTTCAGGCCTTTGGCTGATAGTCTGCCGAGATTGATTGCCCATTCGCATATCAGCACGGTGCGCGCCGGTGGTTGTGCTGATTATATTTATTACATACAGGGCGATTCTACGGCTTATAGCTACTCGGGCAGGTATGGCGGCGACCTGAATCATGCTATGGCGTTTGATGTAAGCAGGATGTACCAGTATGATACCATTGCGCATGCTTATAGTAATGTGGTGTATGATAGTG
>CAIUZK010000167.1 GCA_903903635.1 uncultured Bacteroidota bacterium | reverse complement strand
TGTATGAGTTCCTCCTTTCGTTATAGACAGCAACTCTTCTCTTTCCTCTTGCGTTAATGTAACCTTATACTTTACCATAGTTTTTTTGGCAAAGATACAATATTTATACGTCATAATATAATTGACATGACACTAGGTATACTTGATCAAAATCATGTTTCTCATGAGATTTTGACTAGTTTAGAGAAATGTGTTCATATTGCAAATGAGACAAAATTTCCTGCAAATTTTCAAGTGAAAACATATGACGGGACGCCAATAATGAGTGTCTATGGAAGCGACGAAATCATGTATATGGGATTCTTTTGGAGGAAACAAAACTGCATTGTTTCTCCTCAATTAAAATTAAAATGCGAACGTGGTGGTAATTTTTATTTCAGTTTGTATGTTAAACAACATTTTGAATCAATATGGGAGGGAGGCCATTCAATTAATTTCAATGACACAAACTGGCGAAAAAAACTGTAATACTTTAATAAAGCCACCTATTCAATAAACTGAAACAAGTTAGCTGGCATATACCAAAAAAAACCGCCCCATAAGGAGCGGTTCGGAATAATTCAATAAAGTAATTTCTAGTGCGCTTCTTCACCATCTCTTAATGGCTCAGTCTGTGGAATGAAGTCACCACCATGACCATCATCCTTATAGTCGTAGGGCCAGCGATGCACTTCAGGAATTGCACCAGGCCAGTTACCATGACCCGGATTAATTGGTGTAGTCCACTCCAGTGTTGTACTTCCCCATGGGTTAGGGTTGGTTACCTTACGGCCACGGAAAATGCTCATAAAGAAGTTGAATACAAATACCAACTGAGTAAAGAATACGATTGTAGCCACGATACTGATAAAGGCATTTACTCCCTGGAAGTGCTTGAATGATTCCCAGGCTGAGTAGTCGTAATACCGGCGGGGCATACCGGCAATACCTTCGTAATGCATGGGCCAGAATATAAGATAAGCGCCGGCAAATGTGATGAAGAAGTGGATATAGCCCAAAGTATTGTTCATAAAGCGGCCGTACATCTTGGGGAACCAATGATACACACCGGCAAACATACCAAAGAACGCAGATACACCCATTACAATGTGGAAGTGAGCTACCACGAAATAAGTATCATGCAGGTGAATGTCCAAAGCAGAGTTACCCAGGAAGATACCGGTAAGACCTCCGGAGATAAACAGCGATACAAAACCCAGTGCAAACAGCATTGGCGGATTGAAGCGGATATTACCACGCCAGATGGTTGTGAGCCAGTTGAACACTTTTACCGCCGATGGTACAGCGATAAGCAGCGTAAGCAGTACAAATATAGAACCAAGGAACGGACTCATACCTGTGACGAACATATGGTGCGCCCAAACCAGGAATGCCAGCAGCGTGATACCAACCAGCGAAATGATCATGGCGAAATAACCAAAGATCGGTTTGCGGCTGTGTGTAGACAATACCTCGGAAGCCATACCCATACCCGGCAGCATAATGATGTATACCTCAGGATGGCCAAGGAACCAGAACAGATGCTGATAAAGGATAGCCGAACCACCAACATGGGGGAGCGCTTTACCACCAATGAATATTTCGGAAAGATAGAAACTGGTACCGAAATTACGATCGAAAATAAGCAGCACCAAACCAGAGAAAAGAACCGGGAATGAAAGTACGCCCAATACAGCGGTAAAGAACAGCGCCCAGATTGTAAGCGGCAGACGGGTCATGGTCATGCCAGCAGTACGCATATTCAATACTGTAGCAATATAGTTAAGACCGCCCAATAATGAAGATACCACAAACAAAGACATACTGAGCAACCAAAGGTCCATACCCACGCCCGAACCCAATGAAGCTTCTTTAAGTGCGCTGAGCGGAGGATACGTAGTCCAACCACCCGATGCAGGACCTGTTTCAACAAACAGGGAAACAAACATGAGAATACTTGCAGCAAAGAAGAACCAATAAGAAAGCATATTCATGAACGGTGAAGCCATATCCCTGGCACCAACCTGTAGTGGTATCAGCAGGTTCGCAAAGGTTCCGCTCAATCCGGCAGTAAGTACGAAGAATACAAGAATGGTACCATGCATGGTAACCAGTGCATAATAAAATTCAGGCGTCAGTTTACCACCCTTGGCCCAGTCGCCCAGAAACTTCTCCATAATAGGGAAGGTAGAATCAGGGAAACCTAATTGCAGGCGGAAAAACACCGACATCAAAGCGCCGATGATAGCCCACGTGATACCAGTGATAAGAAACTGCTTACTGATAATTTTGTGGTCCTGGCTGAAAACATACTTCCAGATAAAATGCTGCTCATGATGTTCATGGTCATGATGACCTGCAGATGAATCTGCACCATGAGCTACAAGTGACCCTCCAATGTTTATTGCTTCGTTATTCATTTTTTGCACTTTTATGACTATCTGTTATAGCCGATTAATTGCTCGTTAGTAATTTAACACTATCTTTCTTAGGCTTTGTGGTATCTGCGGCAGGTGATGCCGGAGCAACCGGTACTGCAGATGGGTTATTGGCTGCATAATAAGTCTGCTGGCTTGCCAACCATTTATCATAATCCGCCTGGCTCTGCACTATGATCGTGCCACGCATAGAATAGTGACCTTTACCACACAACTGGTCGCATGCTATTTCATAAACGAAATCAGGGTTATGAGTAATCTGTTTCATTTCTTCGGTAGTAATGGTAGGCGTAAACCACATTGTAGTAGTAATACCAGGCACCGCATCCATCTTCATGCGGAAGTGAGGTAATCCTACGTCATGGATAACATCTCTTGACATAATGAGCAGTTTTACAGGCTTGTTAACCACAACATGCAATTCACCGTTCTGAGAAATGATATCATCCATATTATGCGGATCAGACCAGTCAAGACCAAGTACATTCTTCGCATCGTCTATCTTCCTGAAATCACGTTTACCCAGTTCCTTGTCTTTACCAGGGTATCTTACCAGCCAGTTAAACTGCTTACCAACAATTTCTACCACAGTAGCTTCGGCAGGTGCCACAGAGGTAACATCATACCAGTTGCGCAAACCTATTGCAACAAGAATAGCCATTGCTATAGCGGGAATAGTTGTCCAGATAACTTCCAGTTTATTGCTGTGTGCAAAGAAGAACGTAGTGCGTTTATTGCCTTTATCCTGATAGAGGAAACAAAAATAAAACAACACGAACTGCGTAGCAAAGAATACAATACCGGTTACAATGATGGTGTACTTAAACATTGCATCATAATTCTCCCCTGTTTTGCAGGCGGCAATAGGTAATAACCTGTCTTTGAAAATTTCATGACATTCCCAGATGCCCCACATACCCAGCAGGAACATGACCACAAGCAGAATGGCAATGGCGCTATTGGCCTGCGCCTTTACTTTCTCTTCGCCACGCAGCACAACTGCGTATTCACTTGCCTTTCCGATCTGGTAGATGATGATAAATACCAGGATTATCAATGCTATTATTATAAATACCGACATAGTCGCTCAGCTTATATTTACTTGTTAAATGTTATTCTGTTTCTACTTAATTTCAGTGGGGCGTTTATTACTTATCCCCGATATTACAACCAGCTTATGAAATGTGCAACATGGTTTCCTTCAGCAACAAATTATTATGCGGAACCAGTGAAGATTTAGTAAGTGTGCGTGAAACACTGAATATCAAAAGACCGGCAAAACCCATGAACATTCCTATTTCATACCAGTTGATGTGCCAGTGTTCTCCTAACGGACCAGGCATAATCATCTGGAAGTAATCTACCCAGTGACCAAATATGATGATCAGGGCCATAAATGTTACCGTGAAGTAATTCCGCTTGCTGGGACGAGCCATCAGTATCAGGATCGGCATGCAGAAGTTGATGATAAAATTGGCATAGAACAAAACACTGTAAGGTCCCTGCTGCCTCATCTTGAAGTAAAAAGTTTCATCAGGCTGGTTGGAGTACCAGATCAGCATATACTGAGAGAACCAAAGGTAGGTCCAGAAGATACTGAAGGCAAACATAAATTTACCAAGGTCGTGCATATGCTCGGTGGTAACCAGTTTCAGATTTCCCTGGTTCTTAAGATAAACAACCCAAAGCATAATAAGAGACATACCACTCACGAAAGCGCTTGCGAAGGTGTACCAGCTAAACAATGTAGAATACCAATGCGCCTGTACACTCATGATCCATAACCATGGAGCAGTGCTCATCTGGGTCAATGCATAAACGAACAGGAACACTGCCGACAAACGGAAAACCTTCCAATAGATTTTTGTATCATTCTTTGGAGCGCTTTCCTGCGCGATAGACAACTCCCTGAACTTACGGCCAAAGAAAGCCCATAAACCTAATGCAACGATTGTAAAACCTACAAACATACCTGGATTAAGGAATGGTTTTTTACCAAATAATATTTTATCCTTACCCGGCTCAGCCTCAGTTACCCATTTATAAATCGGGTTAACACCATGAGCATCTCTTACTGTAAAAACAATGAGGAATAATACCACTGCAAGAATAGAACCAAATATCCAAACATTTGCGCCGATAGCTTCAGGCACGCGCCTGTAGGCTACGATCCATCCACCCTGAGCCAGCGATACCGCCGCCTGAACAAAAATACTCACAGCAGTGATGAGCGTAAAGAATACACTATCATGCAACAATACTGCCCAGAAACGCGCCTTATCCACATCGGTATGCCCCATGAGCAAAGTAGCAATACCCCCTATAAGTGTTAATACGCCAACAGCAATCAGGGCGAGGCTGGTATTTCTTAAACGTCCGGGTACCTCAAAACGATCATTCATTGTATGCAACTTTTATTAAAATTCGTTTTAAAAATTTTCTGTTTCTTCTATTTTACAGCAACGGCTTTCGCAGTGTCGGCTTTTGCAACCGGGGCCGCATCAACTTCACCTAATGTGAAAGCATCGCCACCATTTGCAGACTGAAATTTCTTGATATACGCAATCACCATCCAACGCTGCCTGATATCGAGCTGGCTGGCATAACTGCCCATCATATTCTTACCATACTTAACCGCGCCATACATCTGACCGATTGGCATGTGCAGGTACTTGGCATCTTTAAAATTAGCCGGCATTGATGCAAATTTTCCGCTTGCAAATAATGGACCCTGACCATCAAGGTTGGTACCATGACAAATACCGCAATAAATACTGAAAAGCCTTCCACCTTCTTTTACCTCTGCCGCACTGAAGTGCATTGGAGCAACCATTGATTTATAGGCAATAGTATCACCTTCTTTAAGATGATCGGGCAACTGATGCCCTCTTGCTATTGTACCTGTAACCGGCAACCGGCTTGACATGCTATCCTCAAAATTGGGGCTGGCAGTATAAGCATCATAAGCACGCGAGTAGGTCATATCCGGTGCGTATATATGCCCCGGTGAACGACGAATGTCACCTGAGTCGCAAGACACAAGTCCTATCGTTAATACCAGGCCTGCTACTAGTATGCTTTTAATCTTGTTCATAATCAAACTAAATTCAAAATTCAAAATTCTTTCACTGCATGATTCAAAATGAAACCAGTTAAGGTCTCTTTCAACCAGCTAAATCGCACTTAATGATTCATAAGGCTCTTTCTTGTCCCACCGGCCATACCACCATCCTGCCTCTGCTATCTGTACCGAAGTCTCCTTAGCCCCGGTATTCTTAAGAAATTCAATCACTTCATTTTCAGGAGTCTGGCTGTTCAGTTCGATAGCCATTACAAACATATCATCGCTCTGACGAGGGTGAAAAACATGCTTCTTTACACCTGGCATAATCTGGTTAAGATAGCAGAAAGTAAGTGTCATACCTACTGCGGCGAATAATACCGTCAACTCGAAAGTAATAGGTATCCAGGCCGGTAAAGCAAAGTGTGGTTTACCACCATAATTGATAGGCCAGTCGGAAGTAAAAATCCATGAAATGAAACCTACCGCTGTAGATGTACCGCAAAGGCCATAGATGAATCCTGCTATGTGAAGATCTGTTGATTTCAATCCCATAGCTTCATCAAGACCATGAACGGCAAACGGAGTGTAGACATCATGTATCTTAAATCCGTTTTTACGCACCTTCCTGACTGCTGGAAACAACACTGCCTCATCATCGTAAGCCGCTACCGCAAATTTTTTAATAGCCATTTTATATTAAAATTCAAAAGTCAATATTCAAAAAAATCATTCAACTTATTCATCGCATGCTATGCATCCTCCGTATTATTAGTGAGCTGCATCATGATCATCATGACTTGCATGCACCTCATCCAAAAATTCTTCAGCGCTCTTGGCTTCGATATACTCCATTCCTCTCTTGTAATTATCACCTGATGTCTTGAGTACGAATTTGATTTCCGCAACAGCGATAACAGGGAAATATTTAGCGAACAGGAAGTAGCAGGTAAAGAATAAACCGAATGTTCCGAGATAGAAACCTACTTCAGGCCATGTAGGGCTGTAGTAAGACCAGCTGCCCGGTACCCAGTCGCGATAGGTAGAAGTAACAATGATTACGAAACGCTCGAACCACATACCAATGTTCACCACTATCGACATTACAAAGGTGAATGGAATGTTACGACGCAATTTCTTGAACCAGAACAACTGAGGAGAAACCACGTTGCAGGTCATCATTGCCCAGTAACTCCACCAGTATGGGCCCATGATACGCCATTGGAATGCAGCCATTTCGCCCCAGGACTGAGAGTACCACGAGATGAACAGCTCTGTAAGGTAAGCCACACCTACTATTGATCCTGTAAGTACAATGATCTTGTTCATTGCCTCAAGGTGACCAATGGTAATGTATTCTTCAAGATGAAGGATTTTACGTGTAAGTACCAGCAGGGTATTTACCATTGCAAAACCAGAGAATACCGCACCAGCCACGAAGTATGGAGGGAAGATGGTAGTGTGCCATCCCGGAATAACTGAAGTTGCGAAGTCGAAAGATACTATGGTATGCACTGAAAGTACCAGAGGAGTAGAAAGACCAGCCAATACAAGGGCGAGGGCCTCCATACGCTGCCAGTTCTTGGCAGTACCGGTCCAGCCAAAGGATGCAAGACCGTACAACATTTTACGCAGTTTGGTTTTTGCCCTGTCGCGAATCAAAGCGAAGTCAGGAAGCAGACCGGAATACCAGAATAATAAGGATACAGTGAAATAAGTAGAGATCGCGAATACATCCCATAACAGCGGAGAATCGAAGTTAGGCCATAACGGACCACGTGAGTTTGGAAGAGGTAACACCCAGAATCCGTCCCATACACGTCCCATATGCCATATCGGGAACTGTCCCGCACACATTACCGCAAAGATCGTCATTGCTTCAGCCGCACGGTTTACGCCGGTACGCCATCCCTGGCGGAACAGCAACAGGATCGCCGAGATCAGGGTTCCGGCATGACCGATACCGATCCACCATACGAAGTTGGTAATATCCCAACCCCAACCTACAGTGCGGTTAACACCCCAGGTACCAAGACCCCAATATACAGCCCAGCCAACGGAAAAAATCCCGTACAGTAACAGTATTATTGAAAAGAAAAAACCAACATACCACATCCTGCCCGGCTTGCCCTCAATAGGTCCTATTATGTCTTCAGACACCTGGTGGTAATCTTTATTACCATCTACAAGTGGTTCCCTTACAAACGATTCGTACTTAATATGCATAGCACGTAATTAATATTTTTAACCCTAAACCCCTTACGGGGATTTACTTATTATACAATCAATTTTTCAACTTTCTTTATCCTGCCTTTATGCTTATGCCCTCCTTTAAAAGGACTCCTAAACTATATGTGGTACTTCAGGAATTCATTTTTATTCTCGTTCAGCGCATCCAGCTCCTCCGTATTTCTGATACGCGCCAGGTAATTTACGTTAGGCAGCGTGTGTATGTGCTCCAGAACATAGAATGTACGCTCCATCTGCTCATGTTTACGCAAGTTGTAAATTTTGCTTGACGGATCTTTCACATTACCAAATGTGATCGCATCCGACGGACAAGCTTGCTGACAGGCGGTTTTAGCCGCGCCATCATGCATAGGATGTCCTTCTTTCTTGGCAGCCAGTTTAGCTTCCTGAAGGCGCTGAACACAGAAAGTACATTTCTCCATCACACCACGGCTACGCACGGTAACATCCGGATTCAGTACCATACGGGTAAGATCATCATTGATATCATCCCTGCGGCCATCCTCATAAATATTATCATCAATGCAATCAGCGCCGTTCCAGTCCATCCAGTTAAAGTGACGAACCTTATATGGGCAGTTATTAGCGCAATACTTGGTACCAATGCAACGGTTGTAAGCCATCTGGTTCAATCCTTCCGAACTGTGGTTGGTTGCTGATACCGGGCATACATTCTCGCAAGGCGCGTTGTCGCAATGCTGGCAAAGCATTGGCTGGAAAATGGTCTGGATGGAATCCGGCTCATCGGCCATACCGCTGAAATACCTGTCAATACGTATCCAGTGCATTTCATGCATCTTCAACACATGGTCCTTACCTACTACCGAGATATTGTTCTCTGCCATACAGCCTACAACGCACGCACCACAACCGGTACAACTGTTCAGGTCTATTGACATACCCCATTTCACACCTTCATAAGGGTAGTTAGGATACAACGTACCATTAACACGGTATCCTTCTTCAGTAGCCGTATCAACTATTGGTTCTTTACTTTCTTTTCCTTCTTCAATCCATGGCAAAGTGGAGAACTCAGCTATTTCCTTTCCGCGCTCTTTCAACAGCACATTAGGATCTTTAGTGAATTCTTCCAGCGTGTACTCATGTACCACCGGACGGGCTTCATAGCTGCTATGTGTCTGCGTTAAAGCAACATCATATTTTTCTTCTGTTTTGGTAATAGTAACAGCGCTATGATTTTCAATATTCTGTCCGTTATAACTCAGGAACGGATAAGCATTCTTTCCGCCCTTTGTTTCATCGCTTGCAGCAGCACGTCCTACTTTTTTATCGCGGCCATAACCTACAGCTATAGCAACAACATCATTATGCATACCCGGAACTACGATAACAGGCATTTTAACAGAATATCCGTTTGCGCCCTTAACAGTAACTACGCGTTTTTTAGAATCTACTTCTGAAAAGCCGGTAAGTTCTGCATCCAGCTTCTTGGCGTGCGATGGAGAAACACATACGTAGTTGTCCCAGGTAGCCCTTGTGATAGGATCGGGCATTTCCAGCAGCCATGGGTTATTGCTCCATGCACCACCATGACCGATTGCTATCTTCTGGTAAACTACCAATTCAATCACATCTTTACCTGCAGCAGGTTGTGCCTGTATTTTAGATACAGCATCACCAATGTTTCCTGAAAAAGTTGCACCGCCAATGGCCATTTCGCCTGCGGGTTCAATCACACCATCCTGCAAAGCTTTATCAAAGTTTTCCTGGCTACCGGTTTTCTTCATCCAGTAATCTTTCCAGAAATCAGCATAAGACTGGGTAGCGCCTGCCCATAGGAGCAGTGAATCCTGCATTGCCCTTGTTTTGAACAAGGGTGCAATGCCTGGCTGCATCAGACTGAAATAATTCGCCTTTGGTTCGGCATCTCCCCAGCTTTCCAGGTAGTTGTGATCCGGTACAACATATTTACATTTCTGAGCAGTTTCATCCATACGCTCGGCAAATGAAACCGTTAACGGAACCTTTGCAAGAGCTGAAGTGAATTTTTTATTGTCGTAATAATCGTAAACAGGATTCACACCATGCAGGAATAAACTTCCTACTTCATTCGCTTCCATAGCTGCTACCAAAGCAGCCATGTCTTTATCAATACCTTGTTTGTAATTGCTTGTTGTTGTCCAGTTTACAGTTATACCGTTGGCGCCGATCTTATCATTGATAGCGTTAACTACCATCTGAACATTTACATCGTTACTGCCAGATACCACCATACCGTTTCCTGCTTTCAGATCGGCAGCGGCTTTGGTTATCAGTTGGTTCAGGTTTTTACTGCTTAATGAAGGCTGCGTGCCACTGGCAACAGCATTGTATAAAGCAACAGCTACTTTACCTATTTCTGAAGGACGGCAGGTTGCCCTGTGATCAGCAGCGCCTCCGGTAATGGTATGTGTAGCTTCAACCTGGTAATGACGGGATAATTTTATTTCTTTGGCGCTTATTTTGCGACCTTTTGAATAGCCTTTTGCAAATTCAACAGGTGATAACCATGTACCCAGAAAATCCGCATCCAGACTAACTACAGTTTTCGCCTTGTCGAAATGATAGGTTGGCAAAGTCCGTTTGCCATAACATGCTTCATTTGCCTGCAACATACCCGAATAAGAAATCGCATCGTATACGATATGCTTAACTGCCGGGAATTTTGCAAGAAATTGAGCTATTACGTCTTTGGTAGTAGGACTTAAAACAGATGCAGTAACAAGGTATCCCGGTTTTGCACCTATGCCTTCCATTATGGCACGGTCGGCTGAGGCAAATGTAACTTCTGCATTATCGCCATATGGATGACGGATACGTGCCTTGTCATATAAATTCAGTACAGAAGCCTGAACCCTTGCAGAAGTTCCGCCCCTGGTAACAGAAGACAGTTCATTTCCTTCTACTTTAATAGGGCGACCGTCCCTGGTTTTGATAACCACAGCGCAATACTCGCTGCCATCGGCGAAGGTAGAAGCGTAATAATTCGGTACACCTGGTACAATATCCTCAGGCTTGATAGCATAAGGAATAGCCCTGCGCACCGGCATTTCGCAACTTGCAACAAGCGTTGCCGCCAAAGTGCTGAAACCAAGGAATTTCAAAAAATCGCGGCGGGGTGTAGTGGCGCCAAATAAGCTATCGCTTAAATCGAATGGTAACTCTTCTTTAAATTCATTGCCTTCCACTTCCGTGTGGCTATTGATTTTATTAAGATCTTCCAGGCCCGACCAATACTGTTTTTGACTCATATTGCAAATTCAAAATTCTTTAAAAAAGTCTAAGTCTTTTATAAGAGGTAATCAGCTTTTTATCTGCCTTTCACCCTATTGTTATTCATTTTTGTAATCAGATACTATGATCACAATATATATTACTAATTAAAAAGCTCAATCAATCTTTCAACGCACAAATATTAATTCCGGCGTACTCCCCTTCAGGGGCAGGGGGTTAATAATGGCATTTCTGACATTCCAGACCACCCATTTCAGCTTCGGTAACACCGGTACGTTTGCCTGATTTCAGCTCATCCTGGTATTTCTCAAAAATCTTATAGTAGTTGTTCTCAGTAAATTTCACTTCTGTCTGGCGATGACAGTTGATACACCAGCCCATTGACAATGCTGAGAACTGATACACCTCATCCATTTCCTGTACAGGACCATGGCATTTCTGACATTGTACCTGACCAACCTTTACGTGCTGTGAGTGATTGAAATAAACATGATCCGGCAGATTGTGAATTTTTGCCCATTTGATTGGTGTAGCATCTATCTCACCGTTTGCCTTGAGGATATACTTCTTGTTTGCGGCATCCCATCCGGCATATTTATACAGCTTCTGGATTTCGGCAGTACCATCAACGTGTTTGCCTTCAGCATTTACCAGCGGATGCTCAGCAGCTCCACTGTACGAATTGATCTGCTTGTGGCAATTCATACACACATTGGCCGATGGAATCATTGCCTGGCGGCTCTTTTCGGCGCCCGCATGGCAGTAAAGGCAATTTACCTGATTGATACCGGCATGTACTTTATGAGAGTAGAATAATGGTTGCAATGGCTGATAGTTCTGCTGGCGGCCTTCGTTTATAGCGCCGTTCACCAGCCAGTAACCAGCCAGTATGAAAATAACAATTGCAAAAATAGCTATGGTCAGTTTGCTTCTGTAAATCGGAATTTCTTTTTCGTTAGGTATACCCTCTTTTTCGTTAGCAATGCGCTTCATGCCAGAGTTAGAACGCCACAAAATGATAACCAGAACCAACAATGCCAATGTGATCACTGTATACAGCCAGCCATGAGCTTCGGCAGCCTCTTCACCTCCGCCTGCCGGTGCAGCGGCTACAGGCGCCACGTATTTATCGGCATACTCAAGGATCGCATCTATTTCCTCATTAGATAACTGAGGAAATGCCGTCATTGCAGTTTTATTGAACTTGGTATAAATAGCAACGGCAGTCGGATCACCGGCTGCTATCAGCGAGGCTGAATTATGCACCCACTTGTACCCCCACTCTTTGTCAGGGAAACCGCTCCTGATCCCCTTAAGGGCAGGTCCCGTCGCATCCTTCAATGGATTATGGCAGGCCGCGCAGTTTGACATGAATAGGGCTTTCCCATCAGGAGCTGCAATAGCGGAAATATTGCCTGAAAATATTACGATAAATAACGCGAATACGCTGCGTAAGCACATTCTGAAAACTGGCTTAAATGATTCTGGCACAGGAATAAATTTGAAAATTAACTTTCCTTATATAAAAGCGGAGGCAAAACTACAAACTATCCCGAAAAGTAGTACATATTTAGTAAAAAATGTTTTTCAATACTGGCGCGGGTTTCAGCCACTTTTTTGTTATAAAAATATTTATAATCTCTTTTTAATCATGAAAAAGTTGCCGATTTTAACGGTTTTTAGAAAAAACATGACCTAAATCATTGTATTTTATTGTGTTCTGGCTTATGGCACCGAAAAATACTCAGATACTCCCTGTTCTGCCCCCGTCTACAGGTATGGATGTTCCGTTTACATAGGCGGCTGCAGGGGTAGCCAGAAATGCCACCATGGCGGCTATCTCTTCCGGCTTTCCAAAGCGGCGTGCCGGCACCTCTTCCACCATTTCGGCTTCCACCTCTGCTATAGTTTTACCGGTCTTTACCGATTTGTTGTTGATTATGTTCTCCAGCCTGCCGGTGGATGTGGCGCCGGGAAGTACATTGTTGACCGTTATGCCAAATTGCCCCAGTTCATTCGAGAGTGTCTTGGCCCACGAAGCCACTGCACCACGTATGGTATTGGATACCCCAAGATCTTTCAAAGGTATTTTCACCGATGTGGAGATGATATTGATAATGCGCCCGTAACCGGCCTTCTTCATACCGGGCACAACCAGCAATGCAATGATGTGGTTGCACACCAGGTGCTGCTTGAAAGCGGCCAGAAAATCTTCTGGTTTAGCCGTTGAGGCCGGGCCTGCCGCCGGGCCACCACTGTTGTTCACGAGTATGTGCACCGTATGCTCCCTGGCAAATGCCCCCACCACCTCGCCTACCTGGCCGGGATGTGCATAATCGGCCACCAGGTAGCTGTGCACCTGCCCCTTCGATACATCAAGGGTGGCTACAGCCACTTTCAGCTTTTCTTCGTTTCGGGCTACCAGCACACAATCAGCGCCGAGCAGCGCCAGTTCCTGTGCCGATGCCAGCCCGATTCCCTGCGTACTCCCACCCACCAGGGCGGTCTTTCCGGTTAGATCTAATGACAACATAAGGGTTCAAATGTAGAAATTTAATGGGAATCAATGACAGGCTGCGAACCAAAAACAAAAACATTTGACATTGCAAATACTTTCCTATCTTTAGTTTTACTAAATATAAACCTACTTAACTATCCCTGTATCAATTTCAACTTATCTAAGGCTTTTAAAACTATATCTTTTGAAACACTTTTTGCCTTGTTTACCATTTCCATAGCACGGAAAATTTGCCGGAATGACCCACATCTGTATATTTTAAATCAAACCTGAAAACATGCGTTATATTCTATTTATTCTTTTGCAATTTTATTCAATTATTGCTTTTGCACAATTGCAGATACTGGTAAAATACAGCACCAATGACTGTGTGTTTTGCAAACTGGCTCTTTCTAACACAATGAATCTGAACGGCGATATACCTGTAAGAATTGTGTTGCGCGACGAGAAAAAAGCAGACAGCGAACTGATCAGTTCTATAAAAGAAATCACCGAAGACAAAGCATCCCTGACCTTTTCCGACTCCATTTATTACGCGCTCGATAGCTCCGAACGAAGCAGGGTGTACATATTGGATGAGGATAAGGTATGCTATAAAGAATATCTGAAAACTTCAGATAAAAAACAGATCAATAAGGTAATAAATGAACATAGGATGGGAAATATTGAATTTCCCAAGCTCTCGTTTACCCGCCAATCCGATAGTTTTATCTATATGGGCGGGGAATGCGAGTACATTCTCAGGATACGTAAAGACAATCCATTTAAAGTTTATGACACCCTCTTTGTAGGCGATAAGAACCTGAATAAGGAACTGTACAAAATAACCTATGGTAAAAAATACCTCGAAAGGATGGATAGCTTTAAGGTCTGGGCCAAAAAATCACACCTTACTTCTTCATTTGAATTATCCGACTTCCAGGTGCTTGACGACACAGTATGGGTTATGATTACTATTCTAAGTACAGATAAAATAAGAGACACGCTTTTCGTAGGTAAAAATTCGTATATACTTGTTTACTATAAAAATAAATGCATTAACCGGCTACTTATAGATGGGTCGGAATATCATGAATTCAAAGACTTGGGTCGATATGGCCTGACCAATCACTTTTTCACCATTAACCGTGGATGCTTCTACATTTCAGCCTACAAAGACTCTGTTTACGATGATGTGTACATGCTGGCTCAATGCAAAATAGATTCGGGCAAAATAAAAATGGATAAAATAATTCCTTACAGCCTGCCCGAAATTATGATACGAACCGGGATTGGTTTTTTCATGTCAGCTGCAGAATCGGCTGATGGCATATTCAGTAATGTATTCAGCGATGTATTGTATGATCTGAACAGGAACAGCCAGTTTGTACTGCCCAACAGCCACCTGGAAAATAATTTCAATTACCAGGATGCGTTTGACTTAACCTACAAAACCAATTTCATGATCCGGAGCCTTAAGCTGAACAAAAACAACCTGCAGGTCATTTACCAGAACGGGGATTCTATATTGAATGCCCATTATAACTATACAGGCAAGGAATTCAGGTTTATCTCCAAAAAAGTCCTGTTTCAGCCCTACCCCGATAAGGAAAAGTCATATTGGACGGCATTTGCTATCGACAAAAACCTGATCTATAACTATTACCCTAAAAAAAAGAAATTCATTGTGTTCAGTGCATCCAATTAATTCATCCATGAAAATATTGTGTTTTTAACTGGCTTAATGTTTACCTCAGTCTGGCGCAGTCTGTAGTATAGCCTTTGTGCATAGCGGACTCGTGTCTTAGCAATTTGCCCGGTTTGTAACTGGAATTTATATAATCTGCTAATCATATCTTCTTTCACCCGCCATAGCTCTTTTCAAGCGAAGGAGGTGTAAAACACATTATGAAAATCTACAATTTTAGCACTTGCAAAAAAACGAAGGTAGGTCTAACATATATCTCACTAATCCACAATCAATTAGCCCAGAAAAAAAATCTATGATAGACCGTATACGGTATATGACAGTACGAAAAACGTACTATCATAGAAAGTTCTTTTATCAGAATCAATTATTCAAAATAATTTTGGGGCACGAATATCAACAAATGCAACATATCACTATATCAGAAAAGAAACAACAGCCCGCACAAACTCGAGACCAGATGCGAATGGCCGGATTGCCGCCACGAGAGTGATTCCGACTTCAACAACCAACCTCAACCCGATGATTCCTGGCCGCTACAACCAATTTCGCAACTCCCTAAAACCCCACTTAATCCCGATAACTTCGCATAAAATTTATAACACACTGAAAACAAACCAGTTGCAAACTTAAAAACTTCCGATTTCCGGAAACTTCCGGAAGCAAACCAGAAGTTTTTGCCCCAAAAACAGAAGTAAAACCAGAAGCAACCGGAAGCATAACCAGAAGTTTTATGAAACAAACCAGAAGCGGGAAATGCTGCTCATCTTTGTGCGCTAACTCCATGAATTCACTAAGGAACGTTGATGAAATAAGTTCCACCATATTGCGAAGTTATATTTCTTTTATTAACTGCCATAGCTTTAGCGAAGGCATGTTATTAACTGCCATAGCTTTAGCAAAGGCATGTTTTATGAG
>CAIUZK010000166.1 GCA_903903635.1 uncultured Bacteroidota bacterium | reverse complement strand
TTACTTAACATTGAGGTGATGAATGCGACACACCCGGTTACAACGTCATTGGCATCTCGTAACGCAACTACTACGGCATTTGATGTTAGAGGATATCGATGGAGAACAGCTTCAATCTCACCTATCTCAATTCTACGGCCAGCCAGTTTAATTTGGCAATCTTTGCGACCTATGCATTCAACATTTCCATCACCGTTGTAAAACCCAAGATCACCAGACCGGTACCACTTGGCGCCTGTTTCATCCCAATCGAATGAGACAAATGTAGTGGCTGTTTTTTCTGGATCATTCAAATAACCAATGGTAATTTGTGGCCCTTTATATACGATCTCGCCAATCTCACCTGTAGCAACTTGTTGGCTATTTTCGTCAATTAATGCAAGTTGATGATCGATAAAGGGCCGACCAATTGGTATTATTGAGTTCTTAAAGCTATGATTTTCTTCGAATTTCTCATATTTATGACGGCATATGTAGATAGTAGCCTCTGTCGGGCCATATAAATTTTCGATTGTACTATTTGGCGCTGCTTTTCTCCATATATCGGCTAGATATTTAGGGAATTGCTCTCCACAAAACATACTGTGAGTTAATTCAGGAAAAGCTCCTGGTGAAAGATGACCCATTTTATATAAAAAACTTGCTATAGACGGAACGGAATTCCAAAATGTTATTTTCTCCCTGACAAGATATTCGCAAGGCAACATCAGTTCCTCTTCAGGTAATACACATAAAGTACCACCGTTAGCCCAAGTAAAAAACATATCCGAGACTGATGGGTCGAAGCTAAAGTCAAATGTCTGGGAGGCACGGAATCCGGCATCCAAGGTATAAATTTGCTCCATGCTCTTAAGGAACGCCAGAACATTTCCATTTGTTACTTGTACACCCTTTGGCACTCCCGTAGAGCCAGAAGTGAACAATACGTATGCCAAATCTTTCAGATCTGAAAGAACAGGATGCCCCAATGACGGTGTGGACTGCAACACGCATTCATCAATCCATCTTTTGCCTACAGAAGCAGTGCCTTCAGGAAGAATAACTGCTTCCATGGGCGGAAGATCTGGACTTGAGATAACCTGCTCCAGAAGTTCTATACTCTTTTTATCGCCGACCAAATATCTGACGTTGGCAGCACGAAGCATTGCAATCAACTTCTGTTGATTATATTTTGGATTAATGGGTACATAATTGCAGCCTGCAAAAAGAATGCCGAGTATACCAAAGTAAGATGAGGGGGTTCGTTGCCCTACAATGCCGATTGTTTTGCGTTCGGCCCCACATTCAATTAATGCTCCGGCAACTGAGAGGGCTTTTCCAGATAATTCTGCATAGGTGATTGATCTGCCGTTATAACTAATAGCAGCAAGTTGACCGTAGGCAGTAATTCTTTGGAATAATAGGTTGGCGACCGAATCCATTACTTTGACACCGCCCGTTCTTCCAGAATGTTAAAAAGTGCCCTGACTGAATTTGCACGCATCATTTCTGACGGGGATAGAGATATTCCCGTCTTCTGCGAAACAGCAACCATTATTGACATATGATTCAACGAATCCCAGCTGAAAGCATTACACATATTCGTCTCATCGCTTATATCCTCTTCGGTCAAGATAGATCTAACAATGTCAATTACATCCTGAATTAAGAATCGGTCAAGCGCTGACTTCACATATTTTTCAGACTCATAATACTCCGTACGAAGCATAGAATATTGCCAGCCATCAACAAACTCACCTTGTTTACAATAAAACTGCCGGAGGGTACCTTCATGTTTCATGCCTGAGGCATGCAGCGATGCAATGGTGCGCTCGTTGGTAATCATAGTCGTCCCGAATAGTCGGTTTAACTCCAGAACTTCAAATACAAAATGCTTTAGCAATTCTTCTATTTGTAATATATATCCTAAACCCCAAAGTTCAGGATCGACACCATAGCCCCATTCAATCGATTGACGATGATAGCTTAAAGAGGTAAGTGCTGCAGTACCTATCATATACCCATCGGACTTTCTTCTGACAAACCAATACATTGCAGTTTTGTTGAACAGGTCACCAACCATCCGTTGTTCTAATTTTTCAATATAATCTTTAGTTTTTTCAATAGTATCAAATGGATCAAACTCAAAGTACTCATATAGTCTAAAGTCTTTTGAATATCGATGCATTTCATTAAGACCGGCCATAGAAAGGGGCTCAAAATATATATCTAAATTTAATATATCCTCACAAGAGGCAGATCTTCCCGGGCATACGCCATTAAATCTTCTATAAAATTCTTCTTTATTCAGCATATTTATTTTCTCTAGAAACTTAACAGTATACTTCTAAATTAGTAGAACACCTACGACATTCACATACTTGTTCCTTTAGGAGTAATGCATTTACTTAATTATTACCCTGCGCTTTTATCCGATTTGATTCTGATTTATTAGAATAAACAAATATTCCATTCCCCCACTCATCTGGATATTCTTTAATTTGAAAAAATCCATAATTTAAAACCGTTTTGTTACAAACTGGATTGTTATAAATAATTATTGTCTCCTGACATCTGACATCTGACATCTGACATCTGACATCTGACATCTGTACGGATAAATTATTCATAACTAACTCCATTATTACAGCCGGAAATGGATTATAAAAATAAATAAAGTTATAGTCACCATATCCAATAAAGTCAATGGCATTTACATTAAATATTTTGACAGAACTTTTTAATTTATTAAAATTATCCCGGGCGATTTCTGCCAATTTATCAGAAATCTCAATACCATCAACTCGTAAAAATGGGAATTTTATTAGTCCCCTCATAACAGCGCCTTTCCCGCATCCTACATCCAATATCCTATCCGCGTTGGTAATGTGTAATTCAGCGAAGACATTTGCCAGTAGTTTACTCCAAGAGGGTGAGCATTTGGATACGAGTCGTTCATCTAAGCCAAGCTCATTTACTGGAATAACCGTTAAAAAATCATACCCACAAACTCTATCTAATGCAACGTTTATTCTACGAATTAGTTTTTGGGCAAACGTTGGTTTATTTAATTTTCGATGCATATTAACAAAATATATTTACTACGATATTATGATCTAATTGCTACCATACGCAGCGGCCACCATCCATAACAATGTTTTGACCATTCATGTAAGCCGATGCATTGGAACAGAGAAATTGAACTGCAGATCGATATTCATCCCGACTAGCCATTCGACCCATTGGAATTAGTGACGTAAGTCTTTGAACAAACTCTTCTGATTGTCCAGTATAAACACCGCCAGGTGAAAGTGCATTACAACGGACACCTTTATCTGCCCAGTATGTTGCTAAGTAACGTGTCATGCCTATCAAGCCAGCTTTTATTACTGAGTATGTCACTGGCTTAACTGGTTGCATATCATCAGATAAACTGTTTTTGCGATAGAGGCGTTGGTCGGGTGAAAAAACTGAGAGATCGGATGCTATGTTTAAAATAACTCCTCCGTTACCATCCATTGCCATCGCTGTACCAAACTCCTTGCTACAAAGGAAGGCTCCAGTTAGTCCGACTGCGATTTGTATATCCCATTGCTCAATCGAAAAGTTTTCGAGTCGAGAGGTTTCGAGAATGCCTTGGTCACCGTTTACTTTCGGGTCAATTGCGGCGTTGTTAACAAGAATATCAACACGAATTCCTTTTTCAGCAAGATTTTCTGCGACAGCCTTTATTGAATCTGGCTTAGCGACATCCAACACCTGCCTATGTATACGAACAGAATCAGCTACTCTTGATAACGTTTCATACGCAACACTGAGAGCAGCCTCGCTAATATCAGTCAACACTACTGTTGCACCACTTTCCAAAAGGGCTGCTGCGTGCTCTACACCAAGCAGACCTGCTGCTCCTGTTATAAGCGCTGTTTTTCCGTTCAGGAAAATTTTTTGAAATGCTTTACTCAAGAGTCCTCTTTTCCTTTTTTATGCTTGTTAATCTATTCAAATACCACATTTTCTGCCCGTCTGCTTCGAATTGAGCGTTTAGCAGCGTCAACAATCGCTAATGAAACCTCTGCAGCTCTTAAAGATTCAATTGTATCGGACTCCTTCCAGGAATTTAGGAAATAGTTAGCCTGCGCCCTGAACATTGAATCGTTGGTATAAGCAGGTTCAGCAAAGATTTTTGGCGTATCACCAAACGGGGTTACCGCTAGTTTATTACCATCCTCATCCCAAACTATATTTCCCTCTGTCCCAGCAATATGAAACCTTCGTGATGTTTTTTTGTGCATAAAACATAAGGAAATATGAACTGAAAAGTTTTGGTAAAGCAGTGTCATCTGCACTGTATCTTCGACTCCTAGTTTTTCAATTCCACGATTTCCCCCTACACAAAAGACGGCATCAGGCAACCCAAAAAACCAGTATGCAAGATCAAGTTCGTGGATTTCAGTCAGAAGCACTCCTCCGCCAAAATCCTGTCGAACAGCGTAAAGGTTTCGCCAATCCTCATATTGGTGCCATGATGGAACATTTGAATACACTGAAAATGACGCAGCTATCGGTCGACCAATTAAGCCGGATTTAACCGCTTGACAGGCTTGAGCTATCAGGGGATGAAAACGGCGCTGAAATGAAATAAGAAATGGTAAATGCTTAGCCATCATACCAGCTTTAAACGTCTTAAAACCTTCAAGATTTTCTGCCCATGGTTTTTCCACTACTACACCGCTACCTGCCTCCATTGCCATTAACATTGGTTCTCTATGAAAGGCTGTAGGAGTTGCTATCACTGTCAAATCCGGGGACGATGCAAATGCGGATTCCAGGCTATCAAAAGTTTTTAGCCTATACACACTCTCAAAGGTACTGTGCTCATCGACGGAAAAATCAGAGCGAAGAAAAGGTGTGGCACTACTGCTACGATAGGCGGAAAAGGCAGTGCTTTCAGGAAGGAGTTGACGAAATATACGCAGATGACGTTGGCCTGCACCACCCAATCCAATAAACAAAACTTTAGATAATCTCACTTTGAAAAACATTCCTCATGGAAAAATTTCACTACCCCAAAATTGTAAGCTGCGGTGCGCAATGGATTGCGGCCTCTTTGAGTTTCGAAAGTATATGGCCCCTGATAATCTATAACAGCAAGAGCTTCAAACACCTTTAAAAAATTTACCAAGCCCGTTCCAATGATGACATTTTCATTAACAGCATTCTTGTCCTTAATGTGAACATGACTGATTCTGTCTGCAAGCAAGGATATATCGCCAGGTAAGTCATGACCGAAAGAAACTCGGTTGCCGGTATCATACACAACGCTTACCGCAGGATGGTTGATTCGATCTAATACTTTTATCAGATCAACAGCATTCATAACAGTCTCCAAGCAAACAGTAATACCTGATTGTTGAGCTTTATCTGCAATTATGCGCAATGGGTCGACATACTCCTCAACATTCTCAAGAGTAAGCTCGGATTGTTCAAAAAGAGGCAGGATATATTTTTCGCAACCAAGAAGTGCGCCACGCTCGATCAGCTTAATGTTCTGAGCTAACACATCGCCACTCTTCGGTAATGCATGATCGACAATATAATCATTGCAAAAAGCATGTAAAGAAAGCCCGTTGCGCTCCACTAAGGACTTAATTTTTTCTATACCAACATCACTCCATAGGGGATTATCTGGATTATGGTTCCTCTCAGCTATTAACTCTATATAATCAATACCTAGTGCTGATGCGAGAAAGAACTCTGATTCCCAGTAATCTTGAGGAAACCACTGTAACTGCTCAGGTGGTGACTGAATGAGTCGACCCTGTACCATACCAAAACGAAGAGGATGTATTGCCATATGATTTTTCTCAGCGACCAATTTCATCAATTAACCTGGATAATAGCTCAGCTTTTTTTTGTGCTATACCCAGATCTCGATAGTTTGTCTTAAACTGCATGATCCTAAGTTGTAATGCTTCTGCTACGGGACATAGGCCCGCCTCCATCCTATGCGCACCAAACGTCTTGTTGCGTAGAGAGATTTCCAGATAAGGTGTAACAACACAGCCATAAAAACCATCCCCTCCCATTGCCATGTATCGATTATAAAATTCCTTCCATTTCACTCCACGCTCAGACTCACCACGATAATCGACTGCGAAGGTATAATAACTATGCTCAACACCCGCCATAACTGTTTGCGGTATCATCCAACGACAGCCCTCAGTTGCTTCTAGAAACATCCTCGCACATGCTTGACGGCGGGCAACAATATGGTCAACACGTTCAAGTTGGGCCATACCCACAGCCGCTGAGATAGCATTCATCCGGTAGTTTAAGCCGACAGTATCAAAACGTTCATACGAGGGATCTTGAACCGTTGATAATGCTAGGTGTGTCCGGCCTGCAGTTGCAGTCATATGTTTATAGCCAATACCCGCAAACTTACGAGCTTGAGTAGCAAATACTTCATCAGAGGTAACAATCATTCCACCCTCTGAACCAGTTGTGAGATGTTTTTTGTTTTCAAAGCTGAAAACCCCGATATGTGCTTTAGTCCCTGATATTTTACCTTTATATCGCCCCATCATAGTCTGCGCAGAATCATCAACAACTACCAGATTATGCTTTTGTGCGAGTTGCATTATTGGGTCCATATCAACTGGCAGTCCCTGCCATGAAACGGTGATGATCGCTTTTGTGCGAGCAGTAATCTTCCTGGCTATATCTACAGGATCAATATGCTGAGTCTCGGCTACTATATCAGCAAAAACCGGAATTCCGCCCAAATGAATAGTGGCATATGCATCCATCACAACTGTCATTGCCGGTTGAATAACTTCCTCCCCTGGACCAACACCAGCGGCATAAAGGGCCGCATGCAATCCTGACGTGCCTGAGTTTACTGCTACAGCGAACTTAGCCCCTATCTTTGCGGCAAATGCCTCTTCAAAACGCTGAACCCACGAACAAGCTTTATTATCAGGGTTTTCAGTATCTAGCGCGCGTAAAACATATTCTGCTTCATTACCATTGTACTTTCCGAAGGGATGTTTAACATTTTCAGTCATAAGGGCTGTTTTATTGTTAACAATTTTTAGCTAATTGAGCTTTCTTCCACTCCTGATTTCTGAACCAATTAATTTTGAAAAGATCAGGGTTACTCAAGAACAAC